>NZ_DATAGM010000163.1:0-4457 GCF_036263695.1 Phenylobacterium sp. | reverse complement strand
CCAACAACATGGTCTCCAGCCATTCGCCGGGCGACCGCGCGGCGAGCCGCAGCACTTCGACCTTCGGCGAGATCATGCCGATGTTCGACGCCATCCTGGAAAGCTCCAAGGCGGGCGTGCGCAAGCCAGATCCCAAGATCTACCAGATGATGTGCGAGCTGCTGGGCGTGGAGCCTGCCGCCTGCGTCTACCTCGACGACCTGGGGGTCAACTGCAAGCCGGCCGCCCAGCTGGGCATGCGGGCGATCAAGGTGGTGGACGTCGACCAGACCCTGGCCGAGCTCGCCGACGCCACCGGCCTGTCCTTCCCCACCGAGGAGCCCGCGGGCGCATGACCCGGCCGGCGAAGATCGGGGCCGCCGCGGCGCTGAAGTCGCTGCCCGACTGGACGGCGGTGGAGGGCGGCCGCGACGCCATCGCTCGTAGCTTCCGTTTCGCAGACTTCAACGCTGCGTTCGGCTTCATGAGCCGCGTCGCCCTGAAGGCCGAAAAGCTCGACCACCATCCGGAGTGGTTCAACGTCTACAATCGCGTCGAGGTCACCCTCACCACCCACGACGCCGACGGGGTGACCGAGCTCGACGTGAAGCTCGCGACATTCATGGACGCGTGCGCGCGGGAGGTCTCCAGATGAGCGGACGGGTCGCCGGAAAGAAGGTTTTCATCACCGGGGCGGCGGGCGGCCTCGGATCGGCCATGGCCCGCGCGCTGGTCGCCGAGGGGGCGCAGGTCTGCCTCGCAGATATCGACAGCGCCGGCGTCGAGGACCTGGCGGCGGAGATCAACACTGGTTTCGGCGAGGGCGCCGCCTTCGCCTTCCCGTTGGACGTCACCAAGGAGGACCAGTGGATCTATGCCCTGGAGGAGGCCGACGCGGCCATGGGCGGGATCTCGGTGCTGATCAACAACGCCGGCATCAGCCGCGGCGGCAACATCGAGCAGCTGTCCTTCGAGGACTGGAAGGTGGTGATGAGCGTCAACGTGGACTCGGTCTTCCTGGGGACCAAGCACGCGCTGCGCTACATGCGGAAGACCCAGCCCGGCTCGATCATCAACATCTCGTCGATCGCCGGGCTGATCGCCGCCCACAACAGCCCCGCCTACAACGCCTCCAAGGCCGCGGTCTGGCTGCTTTCCAAGGGCATCGCCCTGCACTGCGCCAAGCAGGGGCTCGACATCCGCTCGAACTCGATCCACCCGACCTTCATCGACACCCCGATCCTCGATCCGATCCGCCAGCAGTTCGGCAAGGAGGAGGCGGACGCCAAGCTGGCCCGCCAGATCCCGCTCGGCCGCATCGGCGCGCCCTCGGATATCGCCAACGCAGTGATCTACCTGGCCAGCGAGGAGAGCCGCTTCATGACAGGAGCCGAACTGAAGCTGGACGGCGGCATCTCGGCGATGTGAGGCGCTTCGCGCCTCAGTTCACCATCACCGTCCCGAGCAGCAGCCGGGCCCCCGTGCGGCCCAGTACGCGATCGGTTTCGCGCTGCATCTCGCGGCTGAGGGTCTCGGCGTTGGGCGGCGCGCCCGGCGGCAGGCCGGTGGCGTAGGTCTGCAGCCGCTGGGCGAAGGCGGCGCGCAGCCTGGGCTGCGAGGCCTCGGCCCGTTCGCGCAGGCGCACATCGGGAATGTCGAGGCCCGCCTCCACGGTCAGCACCCCGCGGCGCCCGTTCGGCAGCAGCACGGAGGAGGTCACGGCCGGGAGCTGGACGTAGCTCAGCCCGCCGACCACCTTCTTCTCGCGGTTCGAGGCCGCACGCGCGCCCGGCGCCAGGGCCATCGCGGCGGCGGCCAGCAGAAGGGAGCGGCGGTGCATGCCGGAGATTTGGCCGCAGTACGGTTAGCGGTCTCTTTACGGCGACGATTCAGAGTGGGCTCTCGTCAGATTCGCATTTGGACTGGAGCGCCTGTTGGGCCGCTTTGCGCCGACCAACCTCAACCTCGACGGCAAGGTCATCCTCGTCACCGGCGGCACCGGCTCGTTCGGCCGCCGGTTCATCGACATGGTCCTCACCAGGGCCAAGCCGCGCAAGCTGATCGTCTATTCACGGGACGAGCTGAAGCAGCACGAGATGCAGATCGACCTGGCCGAGCGCTACGGCCAGGAGCGGCTGGGCGCGATGCGGTTCTTCCTGGGCGACGTGCGGGACCGGGAGCGGCTGACGCTGGCGCTGCGCGGCGTCGACATCGTGATCCACGCCGCGGCCCTGAAGCAGGTGCCGGCCGCCGAGTACAACCCCTCGGAATGCATCCACACCAACGTGCTGGGGGCCGAGAACGTCGTCTGGGCCAGCCTGACTAACCGGGTGAAGCAGGTGGTGGCGCTCTCCACCGACAAGGCCTGCAACCCGATCAACCTCTACGGGGCGACCAAGCTCGCCTCGGACAAGACCTTCGTGGCGGCCAACAACCTGTCCGGCGACATCGGCACCCGCTTCTCGGTGGTGCGCTACGGCAACGTGGTGGGCTCGCGCGGCTCGGTCGCGCCCCTGTTCCAGCGGCTGATCGCCAACGGCGCCAAGGAGCTGCCGATCACCGATGCGCGGATGACGAGGTTCTGGATCACCCTCAACCAGGGCGTCGATTTCGTGCTCTCCTCGCTGGAGATCATGCGGGGCGGCGAGATCTTCGTGCCCAAGATCCCCTCGATGAAGATGACCGACCTGGCCGCAGCCCTCGCGCCCGAGCTGCCGGTCAAGATCATCGGCATCCGCCCGGGCGAGAAGCTGCACGAGATGATGATCAGCTCGGACGATGCGCGCACCACCGTCGATCTGGGCGACCGCTACGCCATCGAACCGGCGTTCGCCGAATACACGCGCAAGAAGTTCGGCGCCGCCGCCAAGCCGGCGCCGGACGGCTTCTCCTACTCCAGCGACACCAACGACGAGTGGCTGAGCGGCGCGGGCCTGCTGGAGATGCTCGCCGACGCCCCGCCGGTGATGCGCCGGCGCCGGGCCACCGACCCGGTATGAGCGGGCCCCTGCTTCCCTACGGTCGCCAGACGATCGAGGACGACGACATCGCCGCGGTGGCCGAGGCCCTGCGCGCGGACCTCCTGACCACCGGGCCGAAAGTCGAGGCCTTCGAGGCCGCCTTCGCCGAGGTCGTCGGCGCGAAACACGCGATCGCCTGCGCCAACGGCACCGCGGCCCTGCACCTGGCCATGCTGGCCCTGGACGTGCAGCCGGGCGAGGTCTGCGTCGCCCCCTCAATCACCTTCCTGGCCACCGCCAACTGCGCCCGTTTCGTGGGGGCCGAGGTGGTGTTCGCCGACGTTGATCCGCTCACCGGCCTGATGACGCCGGACACCCTGGCGGACGCCCTGGCGCGCGCCGAGGGCCGCAAGGTGCGGGCCGTGCTGCCCGTCCACCTGCGCGGCGACGTCGCCGAGCTGCCGGCGCTGGCCGCCCTGGCCGAGCAGGCCGGCGCGGTGCTGGTGGAGGACGCGCCCCACGCGCTGGGCTCGACCATGCAGTTCGGGAACCAGGCGGCCAGCGTCGGCGACGGCCGCTGGGGCGCGATGGCCACCTTCTCCTTCCATCCGGTGAAGACCATCGCCACCGGCGAGGGCGGCATGGTCACCACCAACGATCCGGGCCTGGCCCAGCGGCTGCGTACACTGCGCACGCACGGCATGGTCCGCCCGGCCGGTGGGGAGCCCTGGTGGTACGAGATGCCGGAGATCGGCTTCAACTACCGCCTACCCGACATCCTCTGCGCCCTGGGGCTGTCGCAGCTTTCCAAGCTGCCCCGCTTCGCCGCCCGCCGGCGAGAGCTGGCCGACCGCTACCTTGAGCGCCTCGCGTCCCTTTCGCCCACGGTCATCCCTGCCTCTCGCCCCGCCTGGAGCGACCCGGTCCTGCACCTGTTGACCGTGCTGATCGACTTCGAGGCCGCCGGCCGCACCCGCCGCCAGGTGGTCGACGCCCTCGCCGCGCGCGGCGTCGGCAGTCAGGTCCACTACATCCCCGTCCACCGCCAGCCCTACTACCGCGAGCGCTACGGCGACCTCCACCTGCCAGGCGCCGAGGCCTGGTACGCCAGGTGCCTGTCCCTGCCGCTGTACCCCGGCATGGACGACGGCGACGTGGACCGGGTGGTGGACGCGCTGAGCGAAGCGGCGGGCTAGCAGGGAAGAGATCAGGCCGCGAGCCCGACCTGTTTGATCAGTTCGCCGACCTGGGCCATGCGCTCCGGCGAGCGGGCCAATTCGCTGCGGGTTTCGTCCATGCGGATCAGGCGCACGGCCTCGGCCTTTGCGCGTTCCGTGGCGGGACCGAGGGGAGCGGTCTCGCCCAGGGCGAACTTCAGCAGCAGCATCAGCCGCTGGCTGGCCGGGGCCTGGGCCTTGGCGAGGCTGGCGGTGAGCTTGGCCTCGGCGTCGAGGACGCCGCCCAGCTCGCCGAGTTTGGCCTGGACCGGGGTGTAGTCCTCGGGCGCCAGGCCCGCAC
>NZ_DATAGM010000162.1:0-17483 GCF_036263695.1 Phenylobacterium sp. | reverse complement strand
CGTGCTCCAGCTTAAGGCCGACCAGCCGGATCTTGAGGTCCGCCAACTCCTCAATCTCGCCGCGCGGAAGCTTGGTGTGCTCCCACATGGGGGCGGCGACGTTCTCGCGGACGGTGAGGTTGGAGAATAGCGCGCCGTGCTGGAACAGCACGCCCGAGCGGCGCTCCACGTCGCCCCACTTGGCGGCAGAGGCGGTCCGCTCCTCCTGGCCGAGCACCTTCACGGTGCCGGCTTCGGGGTCCTTGAGGCCGATGATGGTGTTGAGCAGCACCGACTTGCCGGTGCCCGAGCCGCCGACAACGCCGAGAATCTCTCCGCGCCGCACCGTCAGGTCGAGGTTGTCGTGGATCAGGTTGTCCCCGAACTGGGAACGCAAGCCGCGCACCTCGATCGCGTTCGCCGGCTCGTCAGCGGGGGCGTCCGGGGCGGTCAAATGTTCAGCTCCATGTAAACCAGGGCGAACGCCGCATCGATCAGGATGATCGAGAAGATGGCGTGCACGACGGCGGCGGTCACCCGGCGGCCGAGGGACTCCACGTCGTTGCCCACCTCCAGGCCCTGGCGGCAACCGATGCCGGCGATCACCACGGCCATGACAGGCGCCTTGGCCATCCCGGCCCAGAAGTGGCCGACGCCGACGTTGTCGGCGATGCGCTGCAGGAAGAAGGCGGGGCCGAGGTCCAGGACGCTCCAGGCGACCATCATGCCGCCGACCAGGCCGGCGATCACCGCTACGAAGGTCAAGAGCGGGATGGTGACGAGCAGGGCGAAGAACCTGGGGAAGACCAGCGCCTCGAACGGGTCGACGCCCATGACCTTCATGGCGTCGATCTCCTGGTTCATCTTCATCGAGCCGATCTCGGCCGCGAAGCTGGACGCCGAGCGGCCGGCCAGCAGCACGGCGGTGATGACGATCGCGAATTCCCGCAGGACGGCGATGCCGATCAGCTCGACGGCGAACACCTCGGCGCCGAACAGCCGCAGCATGTTGGCGCCCAGAAGGCCGACCACCGCGCCGATGAAGAAGGTGGTGGTGGCGACGATCGGGATGGCGTCCAGGCCGGCCCGCTCGGCCAGCGAGATGCAGGCCGCCCAGCGGATCCGCCGCGGATTGACGATCGCCCGTGCGACGACCACCAGCAGGTGGCCGAAGAAGGTGACCGTCTCCATGAAGTCGTGGCCGAGCTCGACGACGCCGCGCCCGATGCGGTCCATCAGCTCCCAGAAGCCCTGGGGCTTGGTGACGACCGGGTGGCGGGTCTTCAGCGCGTCGTCGACGATATCGAGCAGGCGGTGGGCCCCGGGGCCGGCCTTGACCGTCGAGGCGTCCAGTCGGCCGCGGGCGGCCCTGTGCACCGCATAGGCGCCGGCGGTGTCCATACGGCCGACGCCGGTGAGGTCGAGGTGCACCTTGGGAGCCTCGGCCAGCGCTTCATCCAGCTGCGCGCCGGCGTCCCCGATGGTGTAGGCGGTCCAGTCGCCGGTCAGCACGGCCGACAGCGCGCCGCCTTCTTCGCGCAGGCTGAATTCGGCCGGTCGGTCCATGGATCCCTGTTCGATATTCCCCCTGCGAGCCCCCCGACTCGCGGTTGGTGAAGCTAGCAGACGCGCGCAGCTTGCACAGGAGGGGTTAACGGCTTGAAGAGGCTGTGGAGAAAGCCCGCAGTTGAAGGAGCGCGCAAGTGCCGCGGGCGCCCGCCCGGCCTCCGTTTCGCCAAAATCCGCCGCCTTGTTTCGGCGGCGCAGCCTGGGAGAGTGAGTTTGCCCCGCCAGATCGACTTCGCCGGCAAATCCGGCACGGTCTACCGCTACACCATCCTGGAGGAAGACCGGGCGTTGCCCCCGGCGGGCGCGAACTATGTCATCGCCAAGCTGGAGGACCGGCAGGCCGAGATCGTGTTCGCCGGCCAGACGGACAACCTTTCGGCCGGGGCGTGGAAGGCCAAGTTCGAAGAGGCGCGCACGAAGCACGGGGCGACGGACATCCTGATGCGCCTGAACGTGCGCTCGACGATCCGCCAGCAGGAGCAGGACGACCTGATCGAGGCCCACCATCCGCCGATGAACGGGGGCGGCAAGAAGCCCGCTAAGGACGCCGGCGAAGAGCAGCCGCAGGCCTGACTACGGCCCCTTTGGTGGACATCATCGTGCTGCTGGGCGCGGCGGTGCGCCCGGACGGGCGGCCCAGCGCGGCGCTGGCCCGCCGTATCGCCGCCGCGGCAAAGGCGGCTGAGATACATCCGACGGCCATGGTGTTCTGCTCCGGCGGGGTGGGCCGGCATGGGCCCTCCGAAGCCTCGGTGATGGCCCGCGACCTGGTGCGGCTGGGCGTGGCGCCGGCGCGGCTGGTGCTGGACGAGTCGAGCCTGGACACCCTGCAGACCGCCATCGCCGCGGCGCGCTACATGCGGGCCGAGCGGCTGACCCGCTGCCTGGTCTGCACCGACAGCTATCACGCGCCGCGGGCGCTGGCGCTGATGCTGGCCTTGGGGATGCAGGGCCGGATGTGGCCGGCGAAGGCGGGGCTGCGGCAGATGGGACCTGCCGCGTGGGCCTGGATGCGGGCGCGGGAGGCGGTGGCGTTCCCTTACGACGTCGCGCTGGCGCTGATGAAGCGGGGGCGTGTGCTGCGGAGTTAGCGGCCCAGCTTCTCCTTGAGGGCGTCGATGCGCTTGGAGGCTTCGGCTTTGGTGAGGCCTTCGGGCGGGGGCTCCTCGCCGGACTCTTCAGCCAAGGTGGTGAGGTAGGAGGCCTGGGCGCCGGTCATCGGCTCGTCGCCGCTGACCCAGTCGTCGGGATCCTTCTGGGTGTTGGAGCCGGGGTCGGGGTCGAGCTTCGGGTTGGCGGCTTCAGCCATGGCGATCTCCAAGTTCGTGCTTTGTTCTAACGCCTGCGAGCCCGACGGGTTCCTCTATGAGGAGGGCTCGCCGGAGCGGCTCATCTGCTCGCGGACGAGTTCAAGGCCCACCCGGAGGCACTCAAGCCGAACGGCGGCGCGGCCGCGAGGGCCGAACTCCTCCTTGCGGTGGAGGGTTGGGCCGCCCCGCCGGGCGGCGGCGAAGTGGACGAGGCCGCCGGGCTTGTCCGGCTCGGTGCTTTCGTCGGCGAAGCCGGTGACAGCCACAGCGATGTCGGCCCTGGAGTGGGCGATGGCGCCGTCTGCCATGGCGCGGGCGCACGCCTCCGAGACGGCCCCGTCAGTCTCAAGCACCTGGGCCGGAACGCCGAGCAACTCCTGCTTGGCCTCCTCGGTGTAGGTGACAAAGCCGCGCTCGAAGGCGTGGCTGCAGCCGGGGACGTCCGTGAGCAGCGAGGCGAGGAGGCCGCCGGTGCAGCTCTCGGCCGTCGCCAGCTTGAGCTCGCGCCGGCAGGCCTCCTCGAGGACGGCCGTGGTCAGGTCGTCGAGCCATCCCGGCAGGGCCGGCTCCAGCGCCTCGGACATGCGCCTACTGGACCGTGTTCATCTGCGCCGGCTGAAGCTCGGTCATGAGCTCCTTCTTGCGCATCATGATCTGCTCGCCGATAGCCTTCAGGTCCATGTCGCTCTTCTGGCACTGAGGGAAGTATTCCTTCTCCTCTTCCTCGACGTGGTGCTCGATCATTTCGGAGAGCACCTTGACCTTGGCGTCGTACATGTCGTCGGACGGCTGCATCGCCTCGATCTCGGCCATCAGCTTCTTGGCCGCGTCGTGCTCGACGACGGCTTCATCGACGATTTCATCGTCCTTCACGAACTCGCGGGACGGCGGGTAGAAGAGTTCTTCCTCGACCTGAGTGTGGACCTTCAGCGCCAGGAGGATCTTTTGCACCAGCTCGAGCTTCTTGGCGTCGGATTTGGCCTTCTCGAATTGCGAAAACCAGCCCTCGACCTCGCGGTGGTCCGCCTTCAGCAGCGCGACCGCGTCCTTCTGCGGGGTCTTGCGAGCGGTGGTGGTCTTCTTGGCCGTGGAAGCCTTGGATTTCGCCGACTTCTTACCGGCAGACTGGGCAGCGGTCGCCATGGACTGTCATCCTCTCTCGGACCCCGACGTCACCCGACCAAAACCCCTAGGCTTGACCGTGGTTCCGCACTTGATTTCCGCGGGTTGAGGGTGCGCTAAGGGGGCATGGCGGCGGCGCTGAAGGTGATCGTGGCGGGGGCGGGGGTGCTGGGCCTGACCAGCGCCCTGGCGCTCGCGAGGGCGGGCGCGCGGGTGGTGCTGACCGACCCGGCGCAGCTCGGCGACAACGCCTCGGGGGTGGCGGCGGGGATGCTGGCGCCGGTCTTCGAGGCGGCGCTCGACGCGCTCGCGGCGCCCCACTTCGACCTGCTGATGGGCGCGCGGGACCTGTGGCCTGAACTCGCCCGGAGCACCGGCGTCGCGCTCGACCGGTCCGGCGCGCTGGCGATCGGCCGGGACGAGCGGCTGGAGCGGCTGGAGCAGGCGCTGACCAGGCTCGGCGTGCGGGCGGAGCGGTTGTCGGCGCGGGCCGCGGCGGAAAAGGCGCCGGGGCTGGCGGCCGGCGAGGCCGGCGCCCTGTTCACCGGCGACGACTGGCGGATCGATCCCGACCAGGCGCTGGCGGCGCTGGTTGAAGCCGCGGCGGAGGCTGGCGTGGAAGTGCGCCGGGCGCCGCTGCATCCAGACGAGGCCTGCGACTGGCGGCTGCTGGCCACCGGCGCCGACCCGGTCCCGGGAGGGCTCGCCCCTGAACTCGTCCGGCTGGAGCCGATCAAGGGGCACATTCTACGAGCGGGCTCGTTGCGCTACCAGGGCGCGGTGGTGCGGGGCGAGGGGATCTACCTGACGCCCGGGGCCGGCGGCATGGTCATCGGGGCCAGCATGGAGCGGGGCGCGAGCGACCGGGCGGTGGATCCGGCCCAGGTGGAGCGGCTCGCCGAGGCGGGGCGGGCGCTGTTCCCAGCGCTGGACGGGGCCCAGCTGGCGCCCGGCGTCGGCGTGCGGGCGGGGACCCCGGATGGGCTGCCGATGGTCGGCTTCAGCCGCACGGCCGGCGTGATGATGGCCGCCGGCGCGCGGCGCAACGGCTGGCTGTTGGCGCCGCTGGTGGCGAAGACGGTGACGGCGCTGGTGTTCGGGGCCGAGCCGGGCCCCTACGCGGCGCGGATGGCGCCCGCCCGCTTCGAGCCCGGGGGAGGAGCCTACTGATGGACTTCACGCTGAGCGAGCGGCAGGCGGAGATCGCCGATGCGGTGGCGCGGATCTGTGCGGGCTTCCCGGCCGAGTACTGGCGCCGGACCGACGAGACCGGCGACTTCCCCGAAGACTTCGTCGCGGCGATGACCAAGGGCGGCTGGCTGGGGATCGCCATGCCCGAGGCGCTGGGCGGGTCGGGGCTGGGCCTGACCGAGGCGGCCGTGATGATGCAGCAGGTGACCCAGTCGGGGGCGGGGTTCTCGGGCGCCAGCGCCCTGCACCTCAACATCTTCGGGCCGATGCCGATCGCCAAGTTCGGCGCGCCCGAGCAGCGCGAGCGGCACATCCCGCGCCTGATCTCTGGCGAGGACCGGATGTGCTTCGCCGTCACCGAGCCGGACGCGGGACTGGACACCCTCAGCCTCAAGACCCGCGCGAGGCGGACCGACGACGGCTACGTGATCTCCGGGCGGAAGATCTGGACCACCGGGGTCGCCCGAGCGAACAAGATCCTGATCCTGGCGCGCACCACGCCGCGCGAGGAGGCGGCGAAGCCGAGCGAAGGCCTGTCGCTGTTCTACACCGACCTCGACCGCAGCCGGATCGAGGCCAAGCCGATCCCGAAGATGGGGCGCAAGGCGGTGGAGTCGAACACCCTGTTCATCGACGACCTTCAGGTTCCAGCCGAGGACCTGGTCGGCCAGGAGGGCAAGGGCTTCACGTACATCCTGCAGGGGCTCAATCCCGAGCGGGTGCTGTTCGGGGCCGAGGCCGTGGGGCTGGGGCGGGCGGCGCTGAGCCGGGCGGCGGCCTACGCCAATGAGCGGGTCGTGTTCGGCCGCCCGATCGGCCAGAACCAGGGCGTGGCCCACCCGCTGGCGCGAGCCTGGATCGAGCTGGAGGCGGCCAACCTCTTGGCTTTCAAGGCCGCCAGCCTCTACGACGCCGGCCTCGACTGCGGCGCCGAGGCCAATGCGGCCAAGTACCTTGGGGGCGAGGCGGGCTTCAGGGCCTGCGAGACGGCGGTGCTGACCCACGGCGGCATGGGCTACGCCAAGGAGTACGACGTCGAGCGCTACTTCCGCGAGGCGATGATCGCGCGGCTGGCGCCGATCACCCGCGAGATGGTGTTCAACTTCGTCGCCGAGCGGGTGCTGGGGATGCCGCGGAGCTATTGAGGCGGACTACAGGCCCAGCGACCCTCTTACGCCAGCGTCGGCTTCTTCTTCGGCGCGGCCCTGGACGATCCGGCCGGCCTCCTGGAAGGCGCCGGCAAACGCATGCGTCAGGTCAAGCTGCGCTGGCGCCGCCCGGTGAACGGGCCGGCGCTGCGGGCGCTGATCGCGGCGGCGTACCGGGATGTGCGGATGCGGCTCGGGGCCGGCTAGAGGAGGCCGGCCAGACGCGCGGTCTGGTAGCCGGCGAGCAGCACCACCACAACACCCACGGCGTAGGTGAGCGCCCTGACCGGGAGGATTCGCACCATGAAGCCGGCCAGCGGCGCGGCCAGCAGTCCGCCCACGATGAGCCCCGCGACGGAGGCGGCGTGGCTCGTCAACCCCTCGGCCTGTTCCCAATGGCCGGAGAGCAGCGCGGCTAGGAAGGCGGCCGAGATGGTGGAGGTGACGAAGAACTCGGCGGTGTTGGCGGTGCCGATGCTGACCCGGGGCTCGGCCCCGACGCCGACCATCGCGGTCGTGACGGTGGGGCCCCAGCCGCCGCCGCCGACCGCGTCCAGGAAGCCGCCGACCATGCCGAGAGGGCCGCTGTACTTGATCGGGAAGCGCCGCGGCTCCCGGGAGCGCCAGGCGCGGTAGAGGATCGCCAGGCCCATCAGGGCGAGATAGCCGGTGATGAAGGGTTTCAGCACGTCGCCGTCAATGGAGGTGAGCACGAAGGCGCCGAACGCCCCGCCCAGGCAGCCGCCGAGGGCGAGGGGCACGAACAGCTTCCAGTTCACGTTCCGATTCACGGCGTGGGATCCGGCCGAAGCGGCGGTGGTGAACACCTCCGCCGCGTGCACGCTGGCCGAGGCGGTGGCGGGCGGGACCCCGAAGCTCAGCAGGACGGTCGAGGAGATGACGCCGTAGGCCATGCCCAGCGCGCCGTCGACGGCCTGCGCGAGGAAGCCCACGAAGGCGAACAGGAGGAAGTCGTCCATAGCGTGCTCCGCTTGAAGCCTCTGGCTGGTGCTTAGAGGCTGTCTGAGACCGTTCCGCCGGAACGCACAGCGGCTTCCAGCGTCCACGCCTCCAGGACATCAGCGACGGCCTCGCGTGCGCGCACGAGAGCGGGGTGGATCGGGCAGTCTTCGACGCTCGGACAGGTCTCGCAGGGGCGATAGGCTGTCCTCGAAGCACAAGGCGCCAACGCGAGCGGCCCGTCGAGGGCGCGGATCACGTCGGCGAATGTGATCTCCGAAGCCGGGCGCGCAAGGGCGTAGCCGCCGAAACGGCCACGGCTGCTGACCAGCAGGTGCCGGCGCTTCAGCTCCAGCAGGATGGCTTCGAGGAACTTGCGCGGAGCGGCAGCCTCTTCCGCGATCTCGGCGATCGCAGCGGGTCGGCCGTCGGCGCGCGAGGCGAGGTGAACGAGCGCGCGGAGCGCGTACCGGGCTCGCTGGGAGAGCATGGCCCTTCACTAGGGCCGACGGCCGCGCCGCGCCAGCCCTGCGCGGATCTGCAATGCCGCTCAGCGGCCGTCGCTCTCGGTGCGGGCTGTCATTGAAGCCTACTCCACCCGGAATCTCACGGGGATGGTCACGCTGGCGCCGTCGACTGGGCGGCCGTCTTCCATCTTCGGGCTCATCTGGAAGAAGCGGGCGAGCTGGAGCGCGGCTTTGCCGAAACCTTCGCCTTCGGGGTCTTCGGAGACGACGCGGCAGTCGCGGACCTGGCCGTTGGCGGCCACCTGGCAGCTCATCCTGGCCAGGCCCGAGGTGCCCATGCGGGCGGCGCGGTCGGGGTAGTAGCGGGCGAACTCCTTCGCCCCGGGGCGGCGCAGCCAGTTGGGCGCGGTGACCACCTTGGCGGCCGGCGGCTCGGCCGGCGGGGCCGGCGGGGTGGGCGGCCCGATGACCGTCGCGAGCTCCTGACGGACAGGGGGATCCTCCGGAACGATGGTCCGGATGGGTGGGACGGGCAGGTCGAGCGGCGGGGTGAGGCTCTTGCGGGGCGTCGTCGCCGGCTTCGCCTTGGGCGGAGCGGGCAGCGGCTTCGGCGGGGGGTTGAACAGCTCGACAATGGTGCGGGGCTCGACAGGGGCGGGCGGCGCCTCGGGGGCCATGAACTTCTGGGTCGCGAAGTAGAGGGCGAGGCCGGCGTGGACGCCGAGGGAGATGCCGATGGCGACGCTCAGGCCCTTGGGCAGGCGGCGACGGCGGGCGGGCAGCGCTCCGGTCGCGCTGGCCGGGAGGAGGTGCTGGACGATCATGGACGCTTCCTCATTGCAGTACTGCAACAAAGTGTCATGTCTGACGTAGGATCGCAATACGAAGAAACCATCGCCGCGGCCCCTCGCCCGCGCCATCATGGTTAGCGAGCCGTTAACCAAAGCGCGGACTCCTAGGGGCATGGCTGTTCAGGGGATCCGCGGAGTCGTCGAGGCGGCGATCCAGCGTGCGTCGGATGCGACGGGCGTGGATTTCACCTTCTTGGTGAAGACCGCCGGGCGCGAGAGCGGCATGAACCCTCAAGCCAAGGCGCGCACCTCGTCGGCGGCGGGCTTGTTCCAGTTCGTCGAGCAGACCTGGCTGTCCACCCTGAAGCGGCATGGAGCGAAGTACGGCTACGGCCGCTACGCCGAGCTGATCCAGAAGGGCGCGGATGGGCGCTACCGGGTGCCCGGCGAAGAGGCCCGCAAGGCGGTGATGGACCTCAGGCTCGACCCGCACGCCGCTTCGCTGATGGCCGGGGAGCTGACCAGCGACCACGCCGCCTACCTGAAGGGCCGAATGGGCCGCATGCCCTCGGCTGGCGAGCTCTACGCCGCCCACTTCCTGGGCCCGCAGGGTTCGGCGCGGCTGATCGAGGCGGCGCAGACGCGGCCGGAGGCCTCGGCGGCCAGCCTGTTCCCGGAGGCGGCGGCCGCGAACAGGTCGATCTTCTACCGCGACGGGCGGCCAGCCACCGTGGCCGAGGTCTACGCCAACCTGACCAAGACCGGAGCGGGCGCGCCGCGGCAAGCCGCGCCCGTCGGCCCCCGCGGGCCGGCGGCGGCGCCCCAGGCCGACGAGGGCTTCATCCAGTACGCCAGCGCCCGGCGGGCCGACCGGCTGCGCGAGCAGGAAATGCTGGTGGACCTGGTGCTGCGCGGCTCCCAGGCGCCCGACCGGCCCGGCGAAAGCTCGGCCGCCAGCCTGACGGGCTCGCTGTTCACCACCGAGATGCTGAAGATCCTGGCCGACGCGCGGGACAAGCCGCGGTAACCCATCCGTCATCCCGGCCGAGCCCAGCGAGAGCCGGGACCCAGCGGACGCCCACCGACTCAGAACGGGGTCCCGGATCGGCCTGGCGGCCGTCCGGGATCACGGGGGAGGTCAGGCCGCCGCGCCGCTCTCCAGCATGGCGTCGATGTCGGCGGGGGCGTAGCCGAGTTCGGCGAGGACCTGGCGGGTGTGCTGGCCGACGGCGGGCGCGGGCGGACGCGGGGACAGCGCAACGCCCGGGAAGCGGGCCGGGCCGGAGGGCGAGAGGTAGGGCTCGTCGCCCTCGTGCTCGATCTCCACAAAGCAGCCGGAGGCGTGGGCCTGGGGATCGGCGGCCACCTCGGCGGGGGTCTGCACCGGGGCCCAGACCATGTCGGCGTCGTCGAGGCGCTGGGCGATGGTCTCGAAGGGCAAAGCGTTGAAGCCCTTGTCGAGCTCGGCCGTGAGCTCGCGGGCCAGGTCCTTGCGCCCGCGGCTGGTGGAAAAGCGGGGATCGTCCAGCAGGTCGGCGCGCCCGGCCGCCGTCGCGACGACCTCGAAGTCGGGGCCGCCCTCGCGCCGTCGGATGACGAACCAGCGCCCGTCGGCGCTCTGGTAGAAGTTGCCCAGCGGGTCGAGCGGATCGTCCCGGGTGCGCATGCGCGACAGCCGGCCCAGCCTAAGCTGCACCGCCAGGTCCGAGCCCATGGTGTAGATGCCGGTGGACAAGAGCGAGGTCTCGACCAGGCGGCCTCGGCCGGTGCGTTCGCGCTCGTAGACCGCGGCCAGGATCGCCGAGGCGGTCGCCAGCGAGCAGATGTGGTCGCCGAAGCCGCTGCGCAGCATGAAGGGATCCACGCCTCTGGGCGCCGTCATATGCGCGACCCCGCCGCGGGCCCAAAAAGCGGCCATGTCGAAGCCGGGCTTGGCTGCGTCCGGGCCTTCCAGGCCATAGCCGGTGACGACGGCGTAGACGAGGCGCGGGTTGCGGGCGCGCAGGGCCGCATCGTCCAGGCCGTAGCGCCTGAGCGAGGCGAGGCGGACGTTGGTCAGGAAGACGTCGGCCTGGTCGGCCAGCCGCATCAGCGCCTCGCGCCCCTCCGGGCGGGCGATGTCCAGCGCCATCGCTCGCTTGCCGCGGTTGTCCAGCTCGAAGGTCGGGTTCTCGGCGATGGCGTTCTTGGCGTCGGCGAGCGCGCGGCGCATCGGATCGCCGCCAGGCCGCTCGACCTTGATGACCTCCGCCCCCCAGTCGCACAGCAGGCCGGCCGCGCCGGGAGCGGCGATGTAGGAGGCGAATTCAACGACCTTCAGACCCTGGAGCAGCACCTGGACCCTCCCCTGGACGCTTCGTCCATTAGGAGGGGCCGCGCGGCCGGCGGCAAGGCTTATGCGACCTGGCGGGGCGCCTCGGCGGGGCCGGCGGCCTGGGCGATGGCGCGGGCGGCCGCGCCGACGGTGACCGGGCGGCGCAGGACCACGTCGGCGCCGGCCTGGCTGCATTCCAGGGCCTCTTCGGCCTCGCCGCCGATCACCGCGACGATCCGCAGCTTGCCTTCTAGGGCCTTGAGGGCGGCGATCAGCACCGTTCCGTCCGTGTGGGTCATGCGGCCGCCGACAACGGCGAGGTCGAGCTCGCAAGTGCGGGCCAGGTCCAGCGCGCGCCGCGCGTCGGCGGCGTGGACCACCTTGTGGCCGAGCTTCTCCAGGACGCTGCGCAGCATGGCCGCATCGAGGGAGTCGTCCTCGGCCATGAGGATGCGCAGGGCCCGGCGGCGGCCGCGCAGCGGCCCTTCGACCTCGGCCAGGGCGGGCGCGCGATCGCGCGGGGCTGTGGGGTCGTAGCCGATTTCCAGGCGGAACCGGCTGCCGACGCCGACGGCGCTGTGGGCCTCGATCTCGCCGCCCATCAGGCGGGCGAGCTGGCGGGACAGGGACAGGCCCAGGCCCGCGCCGGGCACGCCGGCGCTGGTGCGGGCGATGCGCTGGAAGGGCTCGAACGCCTGGGCCAGTTCCTCGGGGGACAGGCCAGGACCGGTGTCGGCGACCTCGATGGCCAGCCGGCCCGTCGGGCTGCGCTCGAGGCGGGCCTCGACCCGGCCGCGGACGGTGAACTTGATGGCGTTGGAGAGCAGGGCGAGCAGCACCTGGCGCACCCGGACGGGGTCGGCGACGGCGGCGCCGGTCTCGGCCTCGACCAGCTCGGGCTCCACGTGCAGGGCGATCTCCAGGCCCTTGGCGGCGGCCAGCGGGCGCAGCTGGGCCAGCACGTCGCGGGCCGTGGCGACGGCGTCGAAAGGGCGGATCTCCACCGACAGGCGGCCGGCTTCCGCAGTCTCGGAGTCGAGGGTGGTGTCGAGCACGGCGATCAGCTCGTTGGCCGACTCCAGGGCGGCGCCCAGCTGCTCGCGGGTGGGCGCGGCCCGGCCGCCCCCAGCGGCGGCGGCCAGCACGTGGGCGACCCCGGTCAGGCCGCTGCGGATCTCCTGGGAAAGGGTGGCGATCAGGTCGGACTTGGACTGGGCCAGCCGCTTCTGCTCGTCGATCTTACGGGCCCGCTCGGCGATCAGCGCCTCGCGTTCTGAGGCGAGCGCGAACTGGCGGCGCAGGATGCGGTTGAGGATCAGCACCAGCGCCAGGGCCAACGCCATCGAGCCGGAGGCCTGGGGCGCGAGTTCGGCGGCGTCCGGGCCGGTGTAGATGGCGATCATCGGCCCGGCGGCCGTGGCCGGTGCGACGATCAGGATGGCCGGCAGCCAGGGGGCGGTGAAAAAGATGCATAGGGCCGAGGCCGCCAGGCTGACCAGCAGCAGCGGCTCGCGCAGCGGTCCGCCCGCCTCGGCGAAGGCGGCGATGTTGGCGCAGGCGCCGGCCCACACGAGCCCAGAGAGAATGTGCACGCGGGCGCGGCGGTTCAGGTCGGCGGCGGCCAGGGTCTTCAGCCAGTTGACGACGGCGTAGAACAGGCCCCAGGCGATGGCGAAGCCCAGCAGCACCGGGATCATCAAGACGGCGCCGGGCGAATGGCTGCCCGCCCAGATGAGGATCGGCAGGCCGACGGCGAAGGCGATGAGGGCGTAGGGCAGCAGCGCGGTCTGGGCCTCCAGCGCCTGCTGGGCCAGCGTGGCTCCGGGGCGGGCGGCCTCCGGCGCGCCGGACTTGAGGGGGACTCGCGACACCTGGACCGTCTCCGAAGCTGGTCCTTCAGGCTAGGCGGTTAGGGTTGGCGGCGGGTTAGGGAACAGGCTTAACCAAGGGTTTGCGCGGCAACCACTCGTTAAGCCAATAGGCGGATCGTGGGGTTGGGGTTTTGTTCGGGCGCGCGGGGGCTTGGCGCATATGTCGGTGACGCGCGGAGCGCTGACGGAAGGCGATATCCGCAGCCTTGTGAAGGGCGCGACGCCCGACGAGCGCGCCGCCGCCGCCGAGAAGCTGTGCCGCGCGATCGGGGGCTCCGAGCTCTCCGACTCAGACCGGGCGATGGCGCAGGACATCCTGCGGCTGATGGCCCGAGACATGACCGAGATGGTCCGCCGGGCCCTGGTCGTGACCCTCAAGGAATCGCCGGTGGTTCCCCGCGACGTCGCCATGCACCTGGCCAGCGACGTGGCGGCCATCGCCCTGCCGATTCTGTCCTTCTCGCCCGCCTTCACCGACGACGACCTCGCCGAGGTGGTGCGGCTGGGCGGGCCGGTGCGCCAACTGGCCATCGCGCGGCGCCCGCGGCTGTCGTCGAAGGTCACCGATGTGATTGCCGAGGCCGGCGACGAGCCGGCGGTTCACGCCGCCTGCGTCAACCCGGGCGCGGATTTCAGCGAACCGGGCCTCACCCGGGTGCTGGAGCGATTCGAGCGCTCCGAGCGGGTGCTGGCGGCGGTGGCGCTGCGCAACGCCCTGCCGCTCAGCGTGGCGGAGAAGCTGATCGGTCTCTTGGCCGGGGAGTTGCGCGAGCAGCTCGCCGCCCGCTACGGGCTGGGCGAGGCGGCCGGCGACGTCGCCGAGTTGACCCGCGAGCGCGCCACTGTCGACCTGGTGGACGAGGCCGGCCGCGCGGCGGACCTGAAGGCTTTCGTGGCCCACCTGGGCAAGGAAGGGCGGCTGAGCGCCTCGCTGCTGCTGCGGGCGGCGGCGCAAGGCCAGATGGGGCTGTTCGAGTGGGGCGTGGCGGAGCTGGCCTGCGTGCCGCATCACCGCACCTGGCTGATGATCCACGACGCCGGCCCGCTGGGGCTTCGGGCGATCTATGACCGGGCCGGGCTGCCGGCGAGGCTCTACGGCGCCTTCCGTGCGGCGGTGGACACCTTTCACGCCCTGGAGGCCGAGGGCGGGCCGATGGAGCGCGAACGCTTCCAGACCCAGATGCTGCAGCGGTTCCTGAGCCGGCCGCACACCATCAACCGCGAGGACCTGGACTATCTGCTGGAGCGGATGGACCGGCTGTCGCGGCGCGAGGAGCTTCCCGCCGCGGCGCCCGAGGCGCGGCTGGCGGGCTGAGAGGCTTGTCCTCGCGTGGGGCAGGCCGCAAGCTCGCCCGATGACCGATCCCGCTTTCGCGCCGATCCTGCCGGCCGCCACCATCCTGGTGCTGCGCGATGCGCCGCAGTTCGAGGTGCTGATGGTGCAGCGCCACCATCAGATCGAGTTCGCCTCGGGCGCCCTGGTGTTTCCGGGGGGCAAGACCCACGAGGGCGACCACGACCCGGCCTGGGAGGGCGCCTGCCTCGGCTGGGACGAGGTGGAGCCTGAGCAGCGGGCGCTGCGGATCGCCGCCATGCGCGAGGTGTTCGAGGAGGCGGGGCTGCTGCTGGGCGCGACCCGGCCGCTGGACCCGTCCGCCTGCGAGCTCTCCGTCCGGCAGGCGGTGGACCGGGGCGAGCTGGCCTTCCTGAAGGTGGTGCAGGACCTCGGCGAGAAGGTGGACCTCACGGCGCTGACGGCGTTCGCCCGCTGGATCACCCCGCCGCTGACGCCCAAGCGCTACGACACTTGGTTCTACGTCGCCCGGGCGCCGGCGGACCAGCTGGCCCTGTGCGACGGGCGCGAGACGGTGGACGCGGTCTGGATCCCGCCGGCCGAGGCGGTGCGGATGGCGCTGTCGGGAGAGCGCAAGGTGGTGTTCCCGACCCGCATGAACCTGCAATTGCTCGCGGAGGCTTCGGACTCGGAGGACGCGATCTCGCGGGCCAAGGCGCGGCGGCTGGTGACGGTGCAGCCGCAGGTGCAGGAGCGCGCTGAAGGGCGCGTGCTGGTGCTGCCGACCGACGCCGGCTACGGCGAGGTGGCCGAGCCGCTGTCGCGGGTGATGGGCTAGGCGCCGGCCTCGGCGACCTTGCGTTCGAGCTCGAGGATCGAGGCGCGGCCGACCGGGTGCTCGTCGGTCTTGATGCTGTCGCGGACCGAAGCCTTGATGGCGTCAATGTGGGCGTCGATCAGGGTGATCGGCGCGGAGAGCCGCTTGTCCTTGTCGTCGATCAGCCGGCACAGCGAGGCGGCGATGCGCGTGATCAGCGGGAACTCGTAGGTGGAGCCCAGGCCCTTCAGATCGTGGGCGCGCAGGTAGAGCTGTTCCATGGTCTCGGAGTTCACGCCCTCGGCGCGGACCCGGGCGCGGGCGGTCTCGAGCTTGACTACCTCGTCCTGCAGCCACTGGGCGAAGTTGCCGGACAGGCTCTTCAGCGCCGCCTCGGCCTTGGCGATGGCGTTCGGGTCGATGGCGCCGAAGCGGCCGCCGACCTTCAGCTTGAGGGTGTTCGCGGCCGGGATCGCCTGGCCGGAGTTCTGTTGGCTCACAAAGGCCTCCAAACGCCGTTCGAGTCGGAGGCTAGGCCCGATCTGTTAAAAATGATCGAAGCTCCTCAGACGGCGAATTGTTCGGCCAGAACGCGCTCTTCCAGGCTTCGGCCGGCGTCGAACAGCATCGTCAGAGAAATCTCCCGGTTCTCGGCCACCTCGACCCAGCAGACGTCGCGGACCTCGTAGTTGTCGGCGACGGCGCTGACCGGGCGTTTGTCGGCCTCCAGCGCGTCAAATCTCACTCGGGCGGCGTGCGGCAAGAGGGCGCCGCGCCAGCGGCGGGGACGGAAGGCGCTGATCGGGGTGAGCGCCAGCACCCGCGCGTCCAGGGGGATGATCGGCCCATGGGCGGAGAGGTTGTAGGCCGTCGAGCCGGCGGGCGTGGCGACCAGCACCCCGTCGCAGGACAGCTCCGAGAGCCGCACCTTGCCGTCGACGCTGATGCGCAGCTTGGCGGTCTGGCGGGTCTGGCGCAGCAGCGAGACCTCGTTGATCGCCAGCGCGCTGTGCTGGCGGTGGTTCATATCGCCGGCGGTCATGCTGAGCGGGTGGATGATCGCCTGTTCGGCGGCGGCGATCCGCTCGAAGAGGTCGTCCTCCTCGTAGTCGTTCATCAAGAAGCCCACCGAACCCCGGTTCATGCCGTAGATCGGCTTGGGGTGGTCCATGTTGCGATGGAGGGTCTCCAGCATGAAGCCGTCGCCGCCGAGCGCCACCACGAGGTCCGCCTCGCGCTCGGGCACGGAGCCGTAACGGTGGGCCAGCCGCAGCCGCGCCTCCTGAGCTTCCGGTCGGTCGCTGGCGGCGAAGGCCAGGCGCAGGTGCGGGGCGGTGCTCATCGTTGCGCAGAAACCCCGACGGGCCGAGGCTTGTCAAAGGTGAAGGCGTGTCGATGTCAGTCCGCGGGACGACACGGCCAGATGCCGGCGCGGTAGCGCGGCCGAAATAGCCATCCGCTGGCGATCAGCTCAATGCGGCTGCCGGGCGCGCAGCGATGGCGGTTGGGCAGCCTTACACGGAGGCGCTGGCCCTGAGGCAAGCGGACGAAGGCGAGCGGGACCGTTCCTTCCTCGGTTTGGAGGCCGCCGAGGCGCTCAACCCTGCCAAACACCGGAGGCGGAGCGGGTCGGCCTGAACGCGAGGCCACGAAGACCGTGGTCCCGATCGCCGCCACCAGAAGAACCACGATCGGCAGACATTGCCAGAACTGCTCGTGGACCGCCGAAAAGGGACGCATGGGGCGCAGAGTAGCGCACGTAACTGGCGGACCCTACGCCGCCTGTAACGCCTCGCGGAAGGCGGCGGCGGCGGTGGCGGGGGTGTAGGCCGGGAGGGCGGCGGTGGCGGCGCGGGCGTCGCCGCCGCCGCCGGGGCGGCCGCCGTTGAGCTTCCAGACCATGCCCAGCACCGTCGGGAAAGCGCTGCGGTCGATGCCGACGGCGGCGCAGGCCATCGCCAGTAGCTCGGGCCGGTCGCTGGCGATGGCGCGATGCACGTCGTCGAGATCGAAGTCGCCGAGCATCGCAAGCGCGCTGATGAAGCGGGGCAGTTTGCCTTCCCGCAGAGCGCGCATCAGGTAGCCGGGCTTGAGCTGGCCGGCGGCGGCGAGCTTGCCGACCAACTGGCCTTCGCCGGCGCCCTCGAGGGGCTCGACGCCGAGCGGCCCGGCGCCGTTCGGCTCTCCGCCATGCGCCTCGCGCACCGCTTCGGCCAGGGCGTCGTCGAGGGCGTCGAGGTCGAGGCGGAAGTCTTCGGCCAGCACCTGGCGCAGGGATTGGCCGACCCAGACGTAGAGGTCGCGGGCCAGGTCCGGCGTCAGTTCGCGGCGGCGCACCAGCGGCGCGCGCAGCGTGGCTACTCGACGGGCGGCCTTGATCAGCTGGGAGATCTGATCGCGGGTGAGCTCGACGTTGTCGTTGTTGGCAAGGGCGGTCATCACCGCCGGCTCCTCCCGGGCCAGGATGGCGGCGATGACGGGGGCGCCCAGCCGTGGGCGGCGGGCGATCTCCACCCTGTGCTCGAGGGTGGCCTCGAGCAACAGCCGGACCAGGTCGCCGTCCTGCAACATGGGGCTCTTGGCGATGACCGGGCGGGCGATCTCAATCTCGTCGAGAGCCAGGACGTTGATCAGCGCCAGCGGGGCCCAT
>NZ_DATAGM010000161.1:0-2966 GCF_036263695.1 Phenylobacterium sp. | reverse complement strand
CTACGAGGCTTCCCGCCGCAAGGTGGCGGCCTTCATCGGCTGCGACATTGGCGAGGTGGTGTTCACCAAGGGCGGCACCGAGGCGATCAACCTGGTCGCCGCGGGCCTGGCGCGTACGCTGAAGCCTGGCGACGAGATCCTGCTCACGCAGATGGAGCACCACGCCAACATCGTCCCCTGGCATTTCCTTCGGGAGCACTGGGGCGCGGTGCTGAAGTTCGCCCCGGTGAACGATGACGGCTCGCTGGACGTGGAGGGCTTCCAGGCCCTGCTGACGGAGCGAACGAAGGTGGTCGCCTTCACCCACATGTCCAACGTGCTGGGGACCAAGAACCCGGTGCGCGAGCTGACGAGGCTGGCGCAGGAGGCCGGCGCACAGGTGCTGATCGACGGCTGCCAGGGCATCGTCCACGGGCCCGTCGACGTGCGCGAGATCGGCTGCGACTACTACGTCTTCTCCGGCCACAAGCTCTATGGGCCGACCGGCATCGGCATCCTCTACGGCAAGGCCGAGCGGCTGGCCGCGCTGCCGCCCTACCAAGGCGGGGGCGAGATGATCGGAACGGTGACTTTCGACGAGATCACCTACGCCGACGCGCCGCACCGGTTCGAGGCGGGCACCCCGCCGATCCTGGAGGCCATCGGCCTGGGCGCGGCAATCGACTGGCTGGGCGGCTACGACCGGGGCGAGATCGCCAAGCACGAGGCCAGGCTCTACCGCCGCGTCCGCGAGGCGCTGAACGGGGCCAACTGGCTGCGGGTCATCGGCGAGGCGGACGGGAAGGGGGCGATCCTCTCCTTCACCGTCGACGGCGCCCACGCCCACGACGTGGCCCAGATCCTCGACCGCTACGGCGTCGCCGTGCGCGCCGGCACCCACTGCGCCGAGCCCCTGATGCGACGTTTCGGCGTCACGTCGAGCGCTCGGGCCTCCTTCGCCCTATATAACACCGAGGAGGAGGCCGACGCCTTCGTCGACGCGCTTACCCGAACTCAGGCCTTCTTCGCTTAAGTGAGCTCCATGGACGACGCGACCGCCATCGATGGGACGACCAAGACGCCGCTCAGCCAGGCTGAGCTGGACGCGCTGACCGATCAGCTGATCGAGAAGCTGAAGACCGTTTACGACCCCGAGATCCCCGTCGACATCTACGAGCTCGGCCTGATCTACAAGGTCGACGTCTCGGACGACAAGGATGTCGCCATCGACATGACCCTGACCGCGCCGGGCTGCCCGGTGGCCGGCGAGATGCCCGGCTGGGTGCAGGAGGCGGTGCAGTCCATCCCGGGCGTGCGCAACGTCAACGTCGAGCTGGTCTTCGACCCGCCGTGGGACCCCTCGCGGATGAGCGACGAGGCCAAGCTCCAGCTGAACATGTTCTGACCATGACCGAGCTGCAGACCACCTTCACCCCCAGAGCCCGCCGCCCGCGGCCGAAGGTCGTGACCCTGACCGAGGCCGCCGCCGAGCGCGTGCGCGAGATCATGGCCAGCGCCGAGCGGCCCTACATCGGCCTGCGCGTGGGCGTGAAGAACGGCGGCTGCGCCGGGCAGGAGTACGTCCTCGAATACGCCGAGCAGGCCGACGCGCTGGACGAAGTCGTGGAGGATAAGGGCGTCACCATCCTCATCGAGCCCAAGGCGGTGATGTTTCTGCTGGGCACGGTGATCGACTACGAAGTCACCCGCCTCGCCTCCAAGTTCGTCTTCAAGAATCCCAACGAGACCGACGCCTGCGGCTGCGGCGAGAGCGTGACGATCGAGCCGGCGAAGCCGGACTGATCCTCCTTCCTCCCCATTTAGGGGAGAGGAAAGACCTTGCCCCCTACCGCCCCGCGAACTGGGCGGGGCGCTTCTGGACGAAGGCGGCGACGCCTTCGCGGAAGTCCTCGGTGCGGCCGGCGTCCCGCTGGACGACGCGTTCGGCGTGCAGCTGTTCGGCGAAGTCGTTGTCGAGGGAGTCCCAGATCAGCCGGCGGATCATGCCGATCGACTTTGGCCCGCTGGCCAGAGCTTGGGCGAGCTCCAGGGCCGTGGACATCAGCTGGTCGTCCGGGACGCAGCGGTTGATCAGTCCCCACTCCAGCGCCTGCCGGGCGGGCAGACGCTCGCCCAACAGCGCCATCTCCATGGCCCGGGCCCGGCCGATGTGGCGCGGCAGGATATAGGTGGAGCCGCCGTCCGGCACGAGGCCGATGCGGCGGAAGGCCTGCAGGAAGTAGGCGCTCTCGGCGGCCACGATCAGGTCGCCCATCAGCGCCAGCGAGCAGCCGACGCCGGCCGCCGCCCCGTTCACGGCGGTGACGATGGCGTGGGGATAGTTGCGCAGACTGGTGACGAAGGGGTTGTAGACCGTCTCCAGGGCCGCCCCGGCGTCGTTCTCGCCCCGCGGCTGGCTGAGGCCGCCCGCAGCGCCGCCGCCCGCGGTCAAGTTGGCCCCCGAGCAGAAGCCCCGGCCTTCGCCGGTGAGCACCACGGCGCGCACGCCCGAGCCGTCTTGCGCGAACCCGTCGAACGCGGCCCGCAGGTCCGCCATGACGTCCACGCCGGCCGCATTCAGCGTTGCCGGGTCGTTGATGGTGATGACGCCGACCTGACCGTCGGTATGTGTCCTGACCTTATCCACGCGCGTCCTCCTCGTCGTTGGAGGCATCATGGACGCGTACCGCGGCGTCAGGCTAGGCGGCGTTTGCGATCGACTCGGCGCTGGTGACCCGGTTGCGGCCGTTGCGCTTGGAGGCGTAGAGGGCGCCGTCTGCGCGCTCGACGAGGGCGTGCGGTGTCTCGCCGGGGCGCAGCATGGCCATGCCGGCGGAGAGGGTGATCTGGCCCAGGTCCTCGCCGGTCGAGCGGCGCTTCAGGATCCGCGAGTTGACCTCCGAGCGCATGGCCTGCAGGCCTGCGTAGACCTCGGAGGCGATCTCGCCCCGGAAGATCACCGCGAACTCCTCGCCGCCGTAGCGGGC
>NZ_DATAGM010000160.1:0-4289 GCF_036263695.1 Phenylobacterium sp. | reverse complement strand
GCAGCGTGTTCGACAGTTGTAGGAGGGCGGGGGGAATCTGCTCGCCGAACACGGCCGCCGCCTGGCTGCCGCCCACCACGAGCAGGCGGATCGGGCCGCCCAGCGGCGGATAGGGGGCGCCGGCGGCCGCGGCGATCTCGGGCCGCACCGGCGGGCCCGTCAGCACGAACTTCGCGGCGTCCGGGCCTCGATGCTCGATCGGAAACGAGAGCGCGACCCGCGTCGCCGCGCCCAGCAGCTTCTGGTTCGCCAGGCTGAACTTTGTCGCCTGCTCGTGCAGAAGCAGGGGCAACCCAAGGCTCTTGGCGGCCAGAGCCGGCGCGAACGAAGGATAGCCGCCGAACCCGACAAGCCCACGCGCTCGTCGCTCACGCAGAATTCGCCTCGCCTTCCAGGTGGCGGTTGCGATCACTGCAGCGGCGCGAGCCTTCCCAGCCGCACCGCCGCCGAGCTGGGACGCCGGAACAGCTACAGTGTCGCCGCAGGCCCGGCCGGCGAAGGCCGCGCCGCGAGCGTCGGTGAGCAACGTCACCTGCCAGCCGCGCCGCCTCAGTTCGCTCGCCAACGCCTGCGCGGGGAACAGATGCCCGCCCGTACCGCCGGCGGCCAGGGCAGCTGCTTTGTGCGGCATCAAGTATTCTCCCGCGCGAAGGGTCACCCGCACGAGCACCATGCGCAAGCGCGCCCTCGTCCCTCGCGGCGCCCTGCTTGACGTTGACGCAAACGTTAGCCTACCGTTTCGCCATCGCGCAGAGACGCGTGATCGGGAGACGCCCATGACTGCGGACCTTCGCCGCCCCCACCGCACCTTCACGATCCGGCAGCTGTGCCAGGAATTCAAATGCACGCCGCGGGCTCTGCGCTTCTATGAGGACAAGGGCCTGCTGAACCCCGCCCGGGACGGCATGAACCGGGTCTACTCCTACAAGGACCGCGCCCGGCTGCAGCTGATCCTGCGCGGCAAGCGGGTCGGCCTGGCGCTGGCCGAGATCCGCGAGATTCTCGACCTCTATAACGTCGGCGACGGCGGCGCGACGCAGGCGGCCAAGTCGCTGAAGAAGTTCCAGGAGCGGATCGTCGCGCTGGAGGCCCAGCGGGTCGACATCGACAACGCCATCGCCGAACTCAAGGCCGGCGTCGCGCAGATGGAGAAGCAGCTGGCCGAGACCCGGCCGGACCTGCTGCCCCAGGCCGCCGACTACGAGCAGGTGCTGCGCCGGCGCCTCGATCCCGAGCACGCCCACTAACTTTCGCGTTGACGGGCCCGGCGCGCCTGGCCCGCCGGAGTTCGCATGACCTACACGCCGCCGATCCGCGACCAGGCCTTCCTGCTGCGCGACCTCCTGGAGATCGACCGCTACGCCAACCTGCCCGGCTTCTCCGACGCCGCCGGCGAGGTGCTGGACCAGATCCTGGAGAGCGCCGGGCAATATGCGGCCGAGGTGCTGGCCCCGCTGAATGCGGTGGGCGACAAGGAGGGCTGCACCTGGAGTCCGGACCACACGGTCAAAACGCCGACCGGGTTCGCCGCCGCCTACCGGCAGCTGGTGGAGGGGGGCTGGATGGCGCTGGGCGCCGACGCGGCCTACGGCGGCCAAGGGCTGCCGCATGTGGTCAACCTGGCCTTCTCGGAGATGATGAGCGGGGCCAACATGGCCTTCGGCATGTATCCCGGCCTGACTCACGGCGCCTATTCGGCCATCGCGGTCGGCGGCTCCGACGCCCAGAAGCAGCTCTACCTGCCGAAGCTCGCCACCGGCCAGTGGTGCGGCACCATGAACCTGACAGAGCCGCACTGCGGCACGGACCTGGGGCTGATCCGCACCAAGGCGACGCCCCAGCCGGACGGGACCTACCGCATCAGCGGCCAGAAGATCTGGATCAGCGGCGGCGAGCACGACATGGCGGAGAACATCGTCCATCTGGTGCTGGCGCGCATCGAGGGCGCCCCGGCCGGTACGCGGGGGATCAGCCTGTTCATCGTTCCGAAGTTCATCCCCGACGCCGACGGCCATCCCGGCGAGCGCAACCGCGTGTTCTGTGCGGGCCTGGAAGAAAAGATGGGCATCCACGGCAACGCCACCTGCGTGATGCAGCATGAGGAGGCCACAGCCTGGCTGGTCGGCGAGGAGAACCGCGGCCTGCAGGTGATGTTCGTGATGATGAACGAGGCGCGGATCGGGGTGGGGCTGCAGGCCATCGCCCAGGCCGAGGCCGCCTACCAGGCCGCCGCCGCCTTCGCCAAGGAGCGGCTGCAGATGCGGTCGCTGACCGGTCCGAAGAACCCGGAGGGCCCGGCCGACCCGATCATCGTCCACCCCGACGTGCGCCGCATGCTGATGGACGTCCGGGCGATCGTGGAGGGCGGCCGCGCCTTCCTGTTCTGGACCGCCCTGCATGGCGACCTCTCCCACGTCAGCTCCGAGGAGGACGCGCGCCGCAAGGGGGCCGACTACATGGCGCTGCTGACGCCGGTGGTGAAGGGCTTCCTGACCGACCGCGGCTTCAAGGCCTGTTCGGACGCCCTGCAGGTGCACGGCGGCTCGGGCTTCACCGAGCACTTCCCGGCCAGCCAATACGTCCGCGACACCCGTATCACCATGATCTACGAGGGCACCAACGGGGTGCAGGCGCTGGACCTGGTCGGCCGCAAGCTGGCGGCCGAGGGCGGCCGGGCGGCGATGACCTTCTTCGCCGAGATCGACGCGTTCGTCGCCGCCCACGAGGGCGACAAGGAGCTGGAGCTCTTCGTCACCCGCCTGGCCGAAGCCAAGGGCCAGTTGCAGGAGGCCACCCTGTGGCTGATGCAGAACGGGCTCATGAACCCGGAGAATGCAGGCGCGGCCTCCACCGACTACCTGCAGCTCTTCGGCCTGACGGCGCTGGCTTACATGTGGGCGCTGATGGCCAAGGCGGCGCTGACCAAGATCGCGGGCGGCGACACCGATCCCTTCTACCCCACCAAGGTCACGCTAGGGCGCTACTACATGGAGCGCATCCTGCCGGAGAGCGGGGCGCACCTGGCGAAGCTGAAGACCGGCGCGGAGCTAATGATGAAGCTGCCGGCGGAGGCCTTCTAGCCCCGCCGAAGCGGCGTTCACCCTCTTTGTTCACGGCTGCGAACCCTCGTCGTTTTACGACCCCTTAGGGTCGATGCGTAACATTGGTCTCCAAGCGGTTCTTCAGCCGCTGCTGGAGAGACCGCAAGGCATGCCGGGGGCGATCGCCGACAACGATGTCGGCCTGACCAAGACCATGCTGGCCCGGCGGCGAGGGGCGCGCCGCCGCATCGCGGTGAGCGTGGCCCATGCCGCCGCTTTCGGGCTGGTGATCGGCTGGGAGGCCGCGAGCGTCTGGCTGGCGCTCTACCTGGCGATCCAGGCCGCCGAAGTCCTGTTGTTCGATCCCGAGAACCAGGCCGGTTGGCGCCACCCCAGGGCGCTCGGCTGGGGCGTCCTAGCGATGAACTCGCTGGTCTACGGCGCGCTCGCCGTGCTGGCGGTGCAGCAGACCGGCCTTCTCGGCCTGGCGCTCGCCGGTCCCTTCCTGGCCAGCGCGGTGCTGAACGGCCTGGTCACCACGCAACGGTCGTCGACGGCCTTCATGGCTTCGATGACCCCGCTCCTGCTGTGCATGGGGGCGACGGTTTGGATGGCGCTGCGGATCTCCGGCGCGGCCAGCTTCGCCCTCGCCTCAGCGGTGATCCTGGGCTTGATGGTCTTCTCCTCCACCGTGACCTGGCGGGCCGTGGCCCGCAGCCAGGCGGTGGTCCGCGCCGCCCGCCAGGAGGCCGAGCGGCGCCGGGCGGAGGCCGAGGCCCTTACCGACGCCAAGTCGGCCTTCGTGGCCATGGTCAGCCACGAGCTGCGGACCCCGATCAGCGCCATCCTGGCCGGCGCCGAGGCGGTCGGCCGCGACCCGGCCCGCGCCGCCGACCATGCGGCCCTGATCGGCCAGGCCGGCAAGATGATGCGCGCCCTGCTGAACGACCTGCTCGACCTCTCCAAGATGGAAGCCGGGCGGATGAGCATTGAGAGCGTCAGCTTCGACCTGCCGGCCCTCGTGCGCGACGCGGTCGCCTTCTGGTCCAGCGAGGCGGCGAAGAAGGGCCTGTCCTTGACCGTCGAGGGCCTCGAGAACCTGCCTGCGCACGCCACCGGCGACCCCACCCGGCTCTCGCAGATCCTCAACAACCTGCTCTCCAACGCGATCAAGTTCACCGACCAGGGCGGCGTCAGCCTGAGCCTCGGCGCAGCGGCCGCGCCCGGCGGCGTCCACCTTCGGCTGGC
>NZ_DATAGM010000159.1:0-10564 GCF_036263695.1 Phenylobacterium sp. | reverse complement strand
GCCCGCTCCATCGACGACGTGCTCGACATGGCCCAGATCGACGCCGAGGAGATGGCCCTCGACGTCGAGGACGTCCGTGTCTCGGACCTGATCTCCGCCGCCGCCGCCCGCTGGGCCCGCGACGCCGAAGCCGCCCAAGTGGGCCTGAAGCTCGAGCATCCCGACGACATCGGCCTGATCCGCGGCGACGCGCGCCGGCTCGGCCAGATCCTCGACCACTTGGTGGAGAACGCCATCCGCCAGACGCCGCCCGGCGGCGACGTCACCGTCTCGGCCCGCCGGGCGCTGGGCGAAATCCAGCTGCAGGTGGCCGACACCGGCCGGGGCATCCCCTTTCACGTCCAGGCCCACATCTTCGACCGGTTCATCGGTCGCGAGCGCGGCGGGCCGGGCCTGGGACTGGCGCTGGTCAAGGCGCTCACCGAGCTGCACGGCGGTTGGGTCGCCCTGGAGAGCGAGCCCGGCCACGGCGCCACCTTCACCTGCCACCTGCCCGAAGCCGCCCACGCCGAGTCCGCCTCGGCGCGCGAGCTGGAGTTCTAGGCCTTCGCAAACGCGATCAGTTCGCGGTTCACCTGCTCAGCGTGGGTGACGAAGAGGCCGTGCGGCGCGCCGGGGATCACAACCAGCCGGCTGTGCGGGACGAGGGCGGCGGTGCGCCGGCCGGTGATGTCCAGCGGGGCCGAGGCGTCGGCGTCGCCGTGCACCACCAAGAAGGGCACGCGGATCCTGGCCAGGTCCGGCCGGTAGTCGGTGTCGGTCACCACCTTGTTGCAGGCCACCGCCACCGGCAGCGGGCACCGCAGCAGCATGTTCGCCCCCCACTGCATGGTCGCCTGCGAGGTCTGAGGGGTGAAGAACGGCGGGGTGTTGTCGGCCACCCACTTGGGGAAGTCCTTGCGCCAGGTCGCGCGCAGCTGCTCCCAGGCCTGGGGCGGCAGACCGTACGGATTGTCCGCGGTCTTCGTCAGGTAGGGCGTGGTGGGGGCCAGCAGGGCCGCGGCCTTGACCCGCCGCTCGCCGCCGCGCGCCAGGTAGCGGGCGATCTCGCCCGCCCCCATCGAGTGGCCGACCAGCACCGCCCCGGTGACGTCCAGCGCATCCATCACGGCGGCCAGATCGCCTGCCAGGGTGTCGGGGTCGTAGCCCCGGCCGGGGTCGGACGAAGCGCCGTGGCCGCGCCGATCGTAGGTGATGCAGCGGAAGCCGGCCTCGGTCAGCGCCAGCACCTGCTGGCCCCACATCTCCGAGGTCAGCGCCCAGCTGTGGACCAGGACCACCGGCGAGCCCTCGCCCCAGTCGCGCACGGCGAGCTGCGCGCCGTCGGCGGTGGTGACGAAGGCGCGGGCCTCGCGGCGCGTCCTGTTCGGCTGCGCGACGGCGGGGTTGGCCGCGACGGCCGCACTGGCCGCCGCGAGGCTTTGCAGAAGGAAGCGTCGATCCATGACCAGGCTCTCCATGGCTGAAGTCGCCTGATCCTGCCGCCGGCCCGTGCAGCCGGTCGATTACGCCTCAGGTAATGGGCTGGGCTACTTGGCCTGGTCGGCCGTGGTCACGCCCGCGCCGCCAGCCGTGGGAGCCGCCTCGCCCGAGGCGTTGGCGCCCGCCGCGGCGGGGGAGCCGCCATCCGGGCTGACGACCACTGACGTGCCGGCGCCCGGCGTCGCAGCCGCAGCCGCTGCGCCCTCGGCGGCGTTCTCCAGCTGCTGCTCGGAGACCTGGCTTTCGGGCAGGTTAGTGGTGATCTCCGCCTTGGTCCCACCTTCCTCGGCTTCGGCGCTGCGCTCACCGCCGCCGCAGGCGGCGAGCAGAGCCGCGCTGGCGCTCAGGGCCACGGCGATACCGGCGAAACGTTCGAACTTCCTGGCCATGTCCAGCCTCCAGCTCATCAGGTGCGATGGCGAGGAAAGCAGGATCGGGGCCGATGGTTCCGCCGGCGCTAGTGCTGGCTCTCCGGCATCCGGACGACGAGGCCGTCCAGCTCGTCGGAGACCTTGATCTGGCAGGAGAGGCGGCTGTTGGGCTCGACGTTCTCGGCGAAGTCGAGCATCGACTCCTCCATCGCCGAGGGGCTGCCGGTCTTGTCCCGGAACTGCTCGTCCACATAGACGTGGCAGGTGGCGCAGGCGCAGGCCCCGCCGCAGTCGGCGTCGATGCCGGGGATGTTGTTCTTCACCGCCCCTTCCATCACCGACAGGCCGTTCCTCACGTCGACGACATGCTCGGTCCCGTCGAACTCGATGTAGGTGATCTTCGCCATCAACACCCTCGCCGCTAGACGGCGACCTCTTTCATGGAAATCGTGGGGTCCGCAAGCTTTGCGCGGGACACCGGTTTCTTTGAGCCGATCAGCTGCTTGCCCATCATGAATTCGGGCGGCGAGTTGATGGACTCGACCGACTGGACGATGTCGCCCTTCAGGTGGAACACCGCGAACCGGCCGGTGGCCGGATCGCCGCGGACCAGCAGGTCGTCCGCGTCGAACGGCAGGCCGGCGATCTGAAGCTTCAGGTCGTACTGGTCGGACCAGTTCCAGGGCACCTCGGCCGCCGGGCGCGGGCGACCGCAGATCGCCGCGGCGGCCTGCTTGGCCTGCTCCAGGGCGCTGGGCACGCTCTCGGGCCGGAACATCCGGTTGTCGTAGTGGGGCATCGGCCGCTCGGTGACGTCGCCGATGGCGAAAATCGCCGGATCGGAGGTGCGGGCGTCGAGGTCGACGGTGATCCCGCGCGACACATCGAGGCCGGCCTCGCGGGCGATCTCGTCGTTGGGCCGGGCGCCGACGCCCACAACCGCGGCGTCGCAGGGCACGACGTCGCCGCTCTCCAGCAGCACGCCGGTGATGTGGCCGCCCTCGCCGACGAAGCCGGTGACGCTGCAGCCCAGCTCGAACGTCACGCCGCGGGCCTCGTGATAGCTCCGGAAAAAGTCCGACAGCGGCTCGCAGGCCACCCGGGCCAGCAGCCGCGCCTCGCGCTCGAACACCACCACCTCGGCGCCGAGCGCCCGGCCGGAGGCGGCGACCTCGAGGCCGATGTAGCCGCCGCCGACCACCGCCAGCCGCTTGCCCGGGCCGACCTGGGCCTTCAGCGTCTCGGCGTCGGCCGCGGTGCGCAGGAAGAGGACGCCGGCCAGGTCAGCGCCCGGCAGCGGCAGGGCGATCGGCCGCGCGCCGGTGGCCAGGATCAGGCTCTCGTAGGTGATCACCGAGCCATCCGAAAGCGTCACCCGCTTGTCGGACCGGTCGATCTGCACGCCCTTCAGGTTCGGGCGAAAGTCGATGTCGGACTCCGCGTAGAATTCCACCGGCTTGAGCGTCAGGTCGTCGGCGTTCGCCTCACCCTTCAGCCAAGCCTTGGACAGCGGCGGTCGCTGATAGGGCGGAATGGGTTCTTCGCCGATCAGGGAGATGGGGCCGGCATAGCCGTACTGGCGCAGCAGCGCGGCGGCCGTGCCGCCAGCATGGCCTGCGCCGAGGATCACCACATGCCCTGCCGTGTCTCCCATAACGCCCCCATGCAGAAAAGTGACGCCCCCGTCAACTTCTCACGGGATTGCGACACCATTACTCCACCGGGACCGCGCGTCCCAGCCGGCGCAGACAAGCAAGCCGAACACTGAAAGGCGAGCGCGCACGGTGAAAAAGTTGCGTCTCGTTAACCTGGTTGAATTCGCAGGTTGTTTCCGGGCGTCATGTTGCGTGAAGGCTAATTCGGCGGGCGGCTATGCGCACCTTCTCCTACTTCATCCAGGACGACAGATATTCGGTCCCGACGCTGCAGTTCGCGATCGTGCCCAGCGAGGAGCGGGCGCTCGAACTGGCGCGGCGGCAGCTCAGGTCTTCCAGGCACTACGTGTCGATCGAGGTGCACGAGAACGGCCGTCCGGTGTTCCGCGAGGACCGCGGCTAGGGCGCCGGCTCGGCGCTGAACGCCGCCACGTCGTCGATCAGCCCGCGGGCGGCTTCGGCGACCAGCTCGCCGCCCTTCTCGGGCGTGGCCTGGATCGGGTCCGAGCCCATCCGGCCGTCCGGGTAGCGGGCGCGGAAGTCGAGCGCCTCGCGGATCGGGCCGGTGGGGGCGATCTGCGGAGCATAGTTGGCGGTCTTGACGTGGTCCGGATAGGCCCACTGGGTGACGGCGATCTCGGACGGTGTGGCGTGGCTGCCGTGGCCGGTGGGGAACTGGCGGTTGGCCAGGCCCATGACGCCCCGCAACTCCCACCAGTTCTTCAGCTTCAGCGAAAAGCCGCGCCGGCGGCCGGAAAAGCTCGCCTCGGCGTAAAGCTCGGAAAAGGCCGCCTCAATGGTGGCGACGTTCCCGCCGTGGCCGTTGAGGAAGTAGATCTTCGTGAACCCGTGCGCGGCCAGCGAGCGGCACCAGTCGCCGATCGCGGCCATGAAGGTCGAGGGCCGCAGGCTGATGGTGCCGGGAAAGCCCAGGTGGTGCTGGGCCATGCCGATGTTGAAGGTCGGCCCGACCAGCAGCTTCGGCTCGGCCTTCTGCGCCTCGTGGGCGATGATCTCGGGACAGAGCCAGTCGGTGCCGAGCAGGCCGGTCGGCCCATGCTGCTCGTTCGAGCCGATCGGGACGACGACCGTCTGGCTGGTCTTCAGATAGGCCTCGATCTCGGGCCAGGTGGAGAGGTGCAGGAGCATGCGCCAGGCATAGCGCGGGCGGGCGTCGGCGTCATGAGCGACAAACCAGCCCCAGGAGGAGCTAGCCCGTCTCCCCCGGCCGCGGCACCAGACGGCTGGTCTGCACCCCGATCAACTTCCAGCGCTCCCCCTGCTTCTCGAAGGTGAGCGCGCAGCCGTCCTCGGCGCCGGGCGCGCGCAGGCAGGCGCGGGTCTTGTCCTGCACCTCCAGCGTCTCGGCGATTTCCGCGGCGGTGGGCGTGGCGGCGGCGGGACCGGAGCGGGCGACGCGCAGGGCGTCGGGGCCGATCATCCGGTCGAGGGCCGCATCGCTTGGCCCGCCGATGTCGATGCCCTGTTCGCGGGCGGCCTCGCGCACCTGCACCCTCAGGTCCGCCTTGAGCTTCTCGCGGTCGATGCCGGCCTCGAAGGCCTCGGAATCGCCCGCCTCGGCGGCGACCAGCAGGGCGCGGACGTCCTCCGCCGCGTCCACCTTGGCGTCCTTGCCGCAGGCCGAGAGGATCAGGGCCAGGCCCGCCAGCGCGAGCCCCATCGTCTTACGCATGCTCACCCCTGCCGAAGCGCTCGACGCGACCAGCCCGCATAGGTCATGGCGAATCTGGGCGGGAATTCGGCGTAGGCGCAGCCGAACAGCCCGCTGTCGCTGTCCATCCTGAGGCGGATCGTCTCGCCCGGCCGGGCCAGTTCGGGGCCCAGCCGGAAGCGCCACCCGATGGGCGCGTTCGCCGCCTTGGGGAAGTGCGTCAGGACGTCCGCCCGCTCACAGTGGGGCGTGACCTCAAGGCGCGTCTCGCCGCCCACCTGGATGGAGAGCTTCGTCAGCCGCCGACCTGGCGTGCGCTCCAGCGCCCAGCCGGCGAACTCGACCGCGCCGTTGGACAGGTGCGTCGCCGCCTCGAATCCGCCCATCGGCGTGCTGGCGACGAACACGTTCGAGACGTCCTTGCCGGGTCCGCCGACGATGTAGAGGTCCTGGTTCTCGTAGGCGCCCTTGTGGAACCGGCGCCAGCTGGGCCCGCCCGGCAGCCGCGCGATCGCGTCGCCGACGAAGGCCTCGGAGACGTAGCTCATCCCGTAGATGTCGGCGTCCAGCGAGCCGCTCTCGCTGAACCGGAAATATCGGATGCCGCTGGCGTCCATCGCCTCGCCCGGCGGCAGGAAGCTCTCGTCGTGCACCGAGAAGGCAAGCACGCCGCCGGGGTTCAGCAGGCCGTAGAGCGTCGCCAGCCAGCGGTGGAAGAGGTCCGCCGGCAGATGGGAGAAGAGCGAACCCACGAAGATCAGGTCGTGGCGGGCCGTGTGCTGCAGCGCGTCCGGATCGGGCGTGGAATAGGTCCCGGCGACGCCGAACGCCTGCCGCTGCCAGTCCACGGCGTCCTTGTAGATGTCGGCCACGTGGATCTGCTCGGGCCTCAGCTTCTGCAGCATCAGCCGCGTCAGCCGGCCATAGCCGGAGGCGAAGTCGAGGAAGGAGCCCAGCTTCCCGAACCCGCCGAACGCGCCGTCGACGATCTGGCGCACGGTGTCGAAGTGGCGGAGCGTCGCCTCTGTGAACTTGAAGGCGGCGATCGAGGCGTCCTGCTCGTAGTTCGGCAGGATGGCCTTGAAGAACATCTCGTCCGCGCCCGGCAGCGGCCGGCAGAAGGCGGCCGCGTCCAGCCCATAGAGGCCGATGTAGTCTTCGATGAAGGCCCGGTAGCGGGGATCGATGTCGGCGAACGACAGGTCCGGCGCACGGGCTTGCTCGACGGCCATGAACGATCCGCGTCTGAAGCTGGGGAACGGGCCTGGAATGGCCGAGCGACTCCTGCGCCGCAAGCCAAAATGCGCCCGCCGCCCGGCGATTGGTTGCGCCCGAGCGGCGCCGGGGGATACTCCTCGCAACACCGAGAAAAAGGAGGCCGTCCCGGTGAGCGAAGGCGAGTTGGTGATCCCGGTCCCGCAGGAGTGGGCGTCGCGGGCCAAGATGAACGCCGCCGCCTACGAGGCGGCCGTCCGGCGGGTCGAGGACGATCCGGAAGGCTACTGGACCGAGCTCGCCCAGCGCCTCGACTGGATCAAGTTCCCCACCAAGATCAAGGACGTCTCCTTCAACCGCGAGGACTTCCACATCCGCTGGTACGAGGATGGGGTCCTCAACGTCTCGGTCAACTGCCTGGACCGGCACCTGGCGACCCGCGGCGACCAGACGGCGATCATCTGGGAGAGCGACGACCCGCACATCCACACGACGATGAACTACCGCGAGCTGCACGCGGAGGTCTGCCGGATGGCCAACGTGCTGAAGGCCAAGGGCGTCAAGAAGGGCGACCGGGTCACCATCTACCTGCCGATGATCCCGCAGGCGGCGGTAGCCATGCTGGCCTGCGCACGGATCGGGGCGGTGCACTCGGTGGTGTTCGGCGGCTTCTCCCCCGACAGCATCGCCGGCCGAATTCAGGACTGCGACTCGAAGATCGTCATCACCGCCGACGAGGGGCTGCGCGGCGGCCGCGTGGTGCCGCTGAAGGCCAACGTCGACGAGGCGCTGAAGGCGTGCCCGGGCGTCACCAACGTGATCGTCGTGCGCCGCACGAAGGCCGAAGTGAACATGGTCCCCGGCCGGGACGCCTTCTACAACGAGCTGAAGCAGGGCGTCTCGGACAGCTGCGATCCTGAGCCGATGAATGCGGAGGACCCGCTGTTCATCCTCTACACTTCCGGTTCGACCGGTAAGCCGAAGGGCGTGCTGCACACCACCGGCGGCTATCTCGTCTGGGCCAGCTGGACCCACGAGGTGGTGTTCGACTACCGCCCCGGCGAGGTCTTCTGGTGCACCGCCGACATCGGCTGGGTGACTGGTCACAGCTATGTGGTCTACGGGCCGCTGGCCAACGCGGCGACCACGGTGATCTTCGAGGGCGTGCCCAACTACCCGACCAACTCCCGCTTCTGGGAGGTGGTGGACACCCACAAGGTGGAGATCTTCTACACCGCCCCTACCGCCATCCGGGCGCTGATGCGCGACGGCGACGAGCCGGTGAAAAAGACCTCGCGCAAGTCGATCCGCCTACTGGGCAGCGTCGGGGAGCCGATCAATCCCGAGGCCTGGCTCTGGTACTACCGCACCGTCGGCGAGGAGCGCTGCCCGATCGTCGACACCTGGTGGCAGACCGAGACGGGCGCCTGCCTGATCTCGCCGCTGCCGGGCTGCACGCCGCTTAAGCCCGGCTCGGCCACCCGGCCGCTGCCGGGGGTGAAGTGCCAGCTGGTCGACGCGGACGGCAAGGTGCTGGAGGGGGCGACCAGCGGCAACCTCTGCCTGACCGACTCCTGGCCGGGCCAGATGCGCACCGTCTACGGCGACCACGAGCGGTTCATCTCGACCTATTTCACCACCTATCCCGGGAAGTACTTCACCGGCGACGGCGCCCGCCGCGACGAGGACGGCTACTACTGGATCACCGGCCGGGTGGACGACGTGATCAACGTCTCCGGCCACCGGCTCGGCACGGCGGAGATCGAGAGCGCCCTGGTGGGCCACGAGGCGGTGGCCGAGGCCGCTGTCGTCGGCTTCCCGCACGACATCAAGGGCCAGGGCATCTACGCCTTCGTCACCCTGAAGGCCGACGTGCAGCCGACCGACATCCTGCAGGCCGACCTGAAAGGGTGGGTGCGCCGCGAGATCGGCCCGTTCGCGGCCCCGGAAGCCGTGCAGTTCGCCTCCGGCCTGCCGAAGACGCGGTCCGGCAAGATCATGCGCCGCATCCTGCGCAAGATCGCCGAGAACGACACGAGCAATCTCGGCGACACCTCCACGCTCGCCGATCCCTCGGTGGTCGACGACCTGGTGCAGAACCGCGTGGGCTGACCCCCTCCCCTCCGTCATCGCCGGGCTTGTCCGGGCGACCCAGCCCGTCGCCTCAGGCCCGCCTCATCAGGATGGGCGGCCGGCATGAAGCCGGCCATGACGAGATGTGGGATGGGCGCTACTCCGTTCCGCCCGCCGCCTTCGGCAGTTCGTGCACCACGACGCTCTTGATGTTGACGAACTCACGGATGCCGAACGCCGACAGCTCGCGGCCGTAGCCGGAGTGCTTCAGGCCGCCGAACGGCAGGCGCACGTCGGAACGGACGTTCTGGTTCACGAAGGCTAGGCCCGCCTCCAGCTCATCGGCGGCGATCCGCTCGCCCCGTGAGAGGTCTGCGGTCAGCACGCCCGAGCCCAGGCCGAACGGGGAGTCGTTGGCCAGGCGGATCGCCTCGGCCTCGTCGGCGGCCTCGATGACCGCTGCGACGGGACCGAACACCTCCTCGTCGTACGCGGCCATGCCGGGGCGCACGCCGGTCAGCACGGTGGCCGGATACCAGGCGCCGGGCCGGTCCGGGACTTCGCCGCCGCACAGCAGGCGCGCGCCGGCTTCGACGCTGCGGCGGACCTGGTCGTGGATCCCGTCCCGCGCCTCGATGCTCTGCATGGGGCCGAGCTTTGTCGCTTCATCGCGCGGATGGCCCATGGCGTAGCCGCGCATCTTCCGCACCAGCGCCTGCTCGAACGCCTCGCGCACGCTGGCCAGCACGATGAACCGCTTGCCCGCGATGCAGCTCTGGCCGCCGTTGACCATCCGGGCGGCGGCGGCGATCTCGGCGGCGGCCTCCGGGTCCGCATCGTCCAGCACCAGGTAGGCGTCGCTGCCGCCGAGCTCGAGGACGGACTTCTTCAAGACGGCGCCGGCCTGCGCCGCCACCTTGCGGCCGGCCCCGACGCTGCCGGTCAGGCTGACGGCGGCGATGGCGTCATCGTCGATCAGCGCCTGGACTCCCGAGGAGCCGATCAGCACGGTGCGGAAGACGTCGGCCGGGAAGCCGGCGTCGCGGAACACCGCCTCGATGGCGAGCGCGCAGCCCGGCACGTTGCTGGCGTGTTTCAGGACGCCAGTGTTGCCGGCCATGAGCGCCGGGGCGGCGAAGCGGAAGACCTGCCAGAATGGGAAGTTCCAGGGCATCACCGCCAGGACGGCCCCGATCGGGCGGAAGACGATCGAAGCTCTGGGCCCGCCCATCTCGACCGGCTGGGCGGCCAGCATCGCGTGCGCGTGCTCGGCGTAGTGGTCGCAGGCGCCGGCGCATTTCTCGATCTCCGCCCGCCCCTCCGTGAGGGTCTTGCCCATTTCGGCGGTCATCAGGGCGCAGAGTTCGTCCCGGCGCTGGCGCAGGATCTCGCCGGCCTGCCGCATCAGCCGGGCGCGCTCTGAGAAGTCCGTCCGTCGCCAGCCGTCGAAAGCGGCGCGGGCCGCGCGGGCGATGCCCAGCGCCTCCTCGGGCGTCGCGCCCTCGTAGCTTTTGCCGGGCCGACCGCTCGCCGGATCGACCGTGATGAAGGTGGGCCGCCGCCCCGCCGTCGCATCGTCCAAGATCGCCTCCGTCGTTGCATGTCGAACCGCCCGCGGCGACGTGGGGTTTCGCGGGCCGGCCATAGGATGCGCTGGCGTCCAATGAAGCTATATGGGTCAGATGACCCCGGAGCTTCCCCAGACCCTGCGCGCGGCCATCGAACGACGGCTGGAAGGCGTTTCCCGGCGGGATCTGGGCGCGCGCGCCCAGAAGGTTTCGGTCCACTACCGGCAGGGCGGCGCCTCGGGACCGGTGGTGAAGGGCGAGGCGGACGCCCTGGCCTATGCCCTGACCCGGCTGCCCGCGACCTACGCCGCCGACCTGGCCGTGCTCGCCGAGGCGGCGCGGCTGGCGCCCGGGTTCGCGCCGGGGAGCCTGCTGGACGCTGGCGCCGGTCCGGGCGGCGGCGGCTGGGCGGCGCTGGCGGTCTGGCCGACGATCGCCCAGGCGACGCTGGTTGACTCCAGCCGGCCGTTCCTGGCCCTGGCGGCCGAGCTCGCCGCCGAGGGCCCGCCCGCGCTCGCCGGCGCCGAG
>NZ_DATAGM010000158.1:0-4606 GCF_036263695.1 Phenylobacterium sp. | reverse complement strand
TTGTAGGTGACCAGCCGGTCCTTCAGGTGCGCGCGCAGGGCCTCTTCCGTCACCTCTGGACGAGCGTGGACGATGGCGTGGACCGTGTTGCCGAGATCATCGTTCGGCAGGCCGATGACCGCGCAGCCGAGCACGCCGGGGAATTCCTCCAGCGCCGACTCCACCTCGGCCGGATAGACGTTGGAGCCGCCCACCAGGATCATGTCGGTGCGCCGGTCGGCCAGGTAGAGATAGCCGTCCTCGTCGAACCAGCCGATGTCGCCCAGGCTCTCCCAGCCGCCGGGCAGCGTCTTGGCGGTGGCGCCGACGTACTTGTACGAGGGCGGCGCCCCCTCCGGCCGGCGCATGTAGATCTCGCCGATCTCGCGCGGGGGCAGGGGGTTGCCGGCCTCGTCGAAGGCCTGCATCTCGCCCATCCGCACCTTGCCGACGCTGCCTCGGTGCTCGAGCCATTCGGCGCCGGAGATCACCGTCGAGGCCTGGGCCTCGGTGCCGGCGTAGAGCTCCATCACCACCTCCGGTCCGACCCAGCGGATGAAGGCCTCCTTCAGCCATGCCGGGCAGGGCGCGGCCAGGTGCCAAAGGGTCTTGAGCGAGGAGATGTCATGCTTGCGGCGGACTTCCTCCGGCAGCTGCCAGATGCGGTTCATCATGGTCGGCACGAGGTAGACCCAGGTCGCCTTCCGCTTCTCGATCTCGGCAAGCGTGGTCTCCGGGTCGAACCGCTCCATCAGCACCAGGTGGGCGCCCATGTTGATGGCGCTGATCATCATGCCGAAGCCGGCGTTGTGGTAGAGCGGCGCGGGCAGGAGGGCGATGGAGTCCCGCGTCAACTGCCAGCCGCCGACCTCCGGGCTCACCTTGGCCGCGACGCCCGGCTGGCCGGCCAGGATCAGCTTCGGCCGGCCGGTGGACCCGCCGGACGTCGGCGCCTTCAGGCACGGCGCGGTCTCGTCGGGCACGTCGCTGTCGTCGTCGGACTTCGCCGCAATGTCGGCCACCGTGACCATCGGCCGGTCCAGCTCGAAGCCGAACTCGCCGATCACGATCGGGCTGTCAGCCAGCTCGACGATCGCCTGCAGCTCGGCCTTGGGCGAGCGGAAGGAGACCGGCTGCGGCGTCGCGCCGACCTTCCAGATCGCCCAGCTGGCCTCCACGAAGCCGACGCTGTTGCGAAGGCCCAGGGTGACGAGGTCGCCGTGCTTGACCCCCAGCGCCTTCAGGCCGCGCGCCAGGCGGTTGGTACGCCGGTGCAGCTCGGCGTAGGTGAGGCTGGCGCTCCCGCAACTCACCGCCGGCTTGTCGGGCTGTTCCTGCGCGGTCTGCTTCAGCTTCGCGCCGAGCGAAATCATCTCTTCGGACATCTATCGTTCCCGTCCCAATGCCGCGGTGGTCCCGCGAACGCATGAATTTGCACGCGGCCCGCAATGGATCGGGCCGGCGCCACCTTACCCTGGGGGAGGGCGCCTGCCGCAAGCGCCGTTTGGCCTTCGGCGAGGCGGGCGCTAAGAGGTCCGCGCATCTCGCCAGCGGAGTTTCCATGTCGCTTCAGGACCTTCTCGCCCAGGACTTCGGGACCTTGCCGGACCTCGTCCGGGAACAGGCCAAGGAACGCGCCGGCCACCCGGCCCTGGTGCAGACCGGCCGCCAGCTGACCTACGCCGAGCTCGATCCCGTGATGGACCGCATCGCCGCCGCCCTGCAGAGGGACGGGGTGAGGAACGGCGACGTGGCCGCCGTCTGCGCCACCACCTCGATCGAATACGGCGCGGTCTACCTCGGGACCCTGCGGGCTGGAGCCGCGGTCGCCCCGCTGGCGCCCTCGTCCACGCCCGAGAGCCTGGCGATGATGCTGAAGGACTGCGGGGCCAAGGTCTTCTTCCTCGACGACGGGGTGGCGAAGCTCTTGGAACCGGTGGCGGATCAGATCACTGTCAACCGCGTCGCCCTCGACGGCTCGTCCGCGGGCCAACCGTTCGCCGAGTGGCTGGCGCCTCCAGGCGCGAAGCCGGACGCCGTGGAGATCCAGCCCGACCAGGGCTTCAACATCATCTATTCGTCCGGCACGACCGGCGCGCCCAAGGGCATCATCCAGCCGCACCGGATGCGCTGGAGCCAGATCCGCCGCGGCCACTACAATGCGGAGTCGGTGACGATGATCTCGACGCCGCTCTACTCCAACACCACCCTGGTCAGCTTCCTGCCCACGGTCGCCCAGGGCGGCACGGCGGTGCTGATGGGCAAGTTCGACGCCGACGAGTTCCTGAAGCTGTCGGAGAAGCACCGGGCGACCCACGCCATGCTGGTGCCGGTCCAGTACCGCCGGCTGATGGCGCATCCGGACTTCGACAAGTACGACCTCTCCAGCTACCGGCTGAAGTTCGCCACCAGCGCGCCGTTCAGCGCCGAGCTGAAAGCCGAGGTGCTGCGCCGCTGGCCGGGCGGCCTGATCGAGTTCTACGGCATGACCGAGGGCGGCGGCTCCTGCATGCTCGCGGCCCACGAGTTCCCCGACAAGCTGCACACCGTCGGCCGGCCGCTGCCGGGGCACGACATCCGGCTGATCGGGGAGGACGGCAAGGAGGTCCCGCAGGGTGAGATCGGCGAGGTGGTCGGCCGCTCCCCGGCGATGATGGTCGGCTACCATAACCAGCCCGAGAAGACGAAGGAGACGGAGTGGTACAGCCCCGAAGGGCTCCGCTACATCCGTACGGGCGATGTCGGCCGGTTCGACGAGGACGGCTTCCTCACGCTCATGGACCGCAAGAAGGACATGATCATCTCTGGCGGCTTCAACATCTATCCGTCCGACCTCGAGGCCGAGCTGGCGCAGCATCCGGCGGTGCTGGAGAGCGCAGTGGTGGGCGTGGCTTCCGAACGCTGGGGCGAGACGCCGGTCGCCTTCGTGGCGCTGAAGCCTGGCCAGGAGGTCGGCGCCAAGGACCTGCTGGAATGGGTCAACGGCCGCCTGGGCAAGACCCAGCGGCTGGCCGACCTGAAGATCGTCGAGAGCCTGCCGCGGAGCCATATCGGCAAGGTGATGAAGCGCGAGCTGCGCGACGAGTACCAAGCCAAGGCGGGCGCCCAGTGAAGGCCGTCGCCGACCTCTGCGACGAGCACGAGGGGACCATCGAGGTCTGCGAGCTGCAGTTCCGCGACTTCGGCGGCCGGGCCGCCTTCTTCGGCCCGATCCGCACCGTCCGCTGCCATGACGACAACTCCATGGTGCGTGAGGTGCTGTCGGAGCCGGGGCTCGGCCAGGTGCTGGTGATCGACGGGGGCGGGTCGATGCACTGCGCCCTGGTGGGTGACGCCATCGCCGCCGATGCGGCCGCCAACGGCTGGGCCGGCGTGGTCGTCAACGGCTGCATCCGCGACGCGGCCGTGCTGGCTGGCATCGAGCTGGGCGTGAAAGCGCTGGGATCCAATCCAAAGCGCAGCATCAAGCGGGGCGAGGGAGTGATCGACACCCCGGTGGCCTTCGGCGGCGTGGTCTTCGTGCCTGGCGACATGCTCTACGCCGACGCCGACGGAGTCGCGCTGTTGCCGGCGGACTGAACGGCAAGCAACAGCCGCGAATGCTGTCGCGGAATCCAAGGTTATCTCCTCGTTTACCCTAATGTCCTGGGAAGAGCAGACTCGGACAACTTCTGGCGACTGCTAGATATTCCGTCAGCGGCATGACTAACCGCGTGAACAAAGAGTCGCAGGTCTGCGCGTCTCTTTAGACGTTCCTTAAGTTCGTCTGGTCCACAAACGCGCCATGTGCAGGGGAGACCCTTTGGATGGCGCATGAGGCGCGCACCTCCAGCTCGGCCGGCATGAGCCTGCTGGCGCCGCTGCTGGGCGCCAGCATCCTGGCCATCGTGGCGCTGTTCGGCGCGACGATGGTGCTTGGTCTGGCCGTGAATCACGCCGCCGACCGCCGCGAGCAGCGGCTGGTCGAGACCGCCATTCGCGCCGCGCCGCCGGAGGCGGTGCAGCCGGCGCTGAACGACGCGCGCCTGACCGACAAGCCGGAGGCCGGCCGGCTGGCCGCCGCCGTCGGGCCGGGCCGATACCTCACCTGGCGCTCCTCCACTCTGGGGTACGACGTCCTGGCCCGCATGAGCCCGCTGGTGGCCGGCATCGCCGGCTTCCTGGCCGGCTGGGGCTTCTGGATGTACCGCCGCACCCGCCGCGTGGCGGACGAGCTGGTGGCCAGCGAGGCCCAGGCCCAGCACCTGTCGCTGCACGACCCGATGACCGGCCTGGCCAACCGGGCCCTGTTCAACGACCGCCTGTCGATGGCGATGCACAACCTGGCCCGCTCCGGCGGGGTGGTGGGGGTCTTCTGCATCGACCTCGACCGGTTCAAGCAGGTCAACGACACCCTCGGCCACCAGGCCGGCGACGAGTTCATCCGCGAGGCCGCCGAGCGGCTGGCCGCCTGCTGCCGCAAGACCGACACCGTCGCCCGCCTGGGCGGCGACGAGTTCGCCATCGTCGCCCCCAGCGCCGAAGGGCGCGAGGGCGTCCAGATCCTCGCCGAGCGGATCGTCTCCTCGCTGTCCGGCCGCCTGGAGATCGCCGGCGGGACGGCCATGCTGTCCTGCTCGGTGGGCGT
>NZ_DATAGM010000157.1:0-4176 GCF_036263695.1 Phenylobacterium sp. | reverse complement strand
CCGAACACGAGCGCGGCGCCCGCGATCATCAGGAACGGCACGGCCGCCAGGTTGAGCCCCCGCCAGCCGAAGGCCTCGACCAGGGCCCCGGCCGAGAACGAGGCCGCCGCCGCCACGCCGACGATGAGGAAGTCGTTGAGGCCCTGCACCCGCGAGCGTTCGCTCGGCCGGTAGGTCTCCGTCAGCAGGGTGCTGCCGCCGACGTAGAGGAAGTTCCACCCGACGCCGAGCAACACCAGGCCCGAGAGGTAGTTGAGCAGCGCGATCCCGCTCATCGCGACGGCCACATGGGTCAAGAGCAGCAGGACGCCGGTGAGCATCATCACCGTCAGCCCGAACCGCTTCACCAGCCAGCCGGTGAAGAACGAGGGAACGAACATGCCCAACACGTGCCACTGGATGACGAAGGCGGCGTCGGCCACCCCGTGATGATGACCGACCATGGAAAGCGGCGTCGCGGTCATCACCAGGACCATGACCGCGTAGCCCACCGCCGCGCCCACGAGGGCGGCGATAAACTTCGGCTGGCGCATGATCATGGGCAGCGGCCGCGGCGGCTCGGCCGCCTCGCCGCCCGCGGTCGCCGACGGCAACGGCGTTGCGGCCACCACGACCGCGGCCACGAGGCTCAGGGCCAGCACCGCCAGGAAGGATCCCGCGTAGGCGGCGGGCCCGATCAGGTCCTTGGTCACCGCACCCAGGTGCGGGCCGACCAGGGCCGCGACCACGCCGCCGGCCAGCACCAGCGAGATCGCCCGGCTCCGGAAGGCCTCGCTCGCCGCCTCCGCCGCGGCGAACCGGTAGAACTGGGCGAAGCCCTGGTAGCCGCCGACCAGCCCCGTCGCGACGCACAGCAGCGGAAAGCTTTCCGTGAGCATGGCGAAGGCCGCCAGGCCGCCGCCGCTCGCGCCCAGCAGCGCGCCCAGCACGAAGCCGGGCCGCCGCCCCACCCGCCCCATCAGCAGCGAGGCCGGAAGGGTGGCGACCGCCGTCCCGAGCGCCACGCAGGCGATCGGCAGGGTGGCCAGCGCGGTGTCGGGCGCCAGCATCTGGCCCGCCAGCCCGCCGACGGTCACCAGCAGCACCGCCGAGGTCTGGAACAGCGCCTGCGCGATGGCGAGCGACAGGACGACTCGGCGTTCGTGGGTCATGGCGCAGCTCCCCCGCTGGTTCTCAGCCGGAGAACCATGACCTGCTTCTGCACCTCCAATGAAGTTGAATTGACAGCCGCGCTTGGTCCGGGCCCGGCTTGACTTCATCGCCGCCGCAGGCAGGAACTCCCGGGCGGGGATCTCCGGCCGGGCGTGGCCGGCGGGTGGAAGGGCGTACGGATGCGGGATTTCTCGATCGGTGAGGCCGGGCTGGTGGGCTTTCGGCTGACGCGCGAGCGGCCGCGGGCGATCGGCGTTTGGTGCGTGCTGAACCTGGTGTTCAGCTTCGTCACGCTGTTGGTGCTGGTCGGCGTCGGCGGTGAGGCCATGAGCGCGCTGCAGGCGAGCGCCGAGAGCCCCGGGGCGGCCCAGGACCCGGCCGCCACCATGGCCGCGTTCAATCAGCTGCTGCCGGCCTACGGCCTCTTTCTCCTGCTCTGGCTGGCGTTCAGCGCGGTCATGGCGGCGGCGGCGAGCCGGGCCGTCCTGCGCCCCCAGGAGGATGGCCTCGGCTATGTCCGCTTCGGCGCGGAGGAGGTCCGGGTGATCCTGGCCCTGGCCGCCATCGGGCTCATCCTGTTCTTCGCCTACCTGGCGGCGATCCTGGTCATGGGCATCGTCCTCGGCGTTCTGATCGGCGCGACGGGCGGCGGCGGCGCTGCGGCGGGAGCTGGCCTGGCCCTGGCGCTGGTCCCGGTCGTGCTGCTGGCGCTGCTGTGGCTGTGGACGCGCTTCTCGCTGGCCGTGCCGCTGACCCTGGCCCGCGGCCGGGTTGACGTGTTCGGCTCCTGGGCGATGACCAAGGGCCGCTCGGGCAAGGTCTTCCTGACCTACCTGCTGGCCTTCGGCCTCTACCTGCTGGTGGCCGTACTCGGCGTCGCCATCTTCCTTGGCGTGGGCGCCGCGATCAGCGGATCGGCCGGCCCCATGGAGGCGGTGATGAAGGCCGACATGAGCTCCATCGGCGCCTACTTCAACCCGCTGACCATCACCTACACCGTCGTCATGTCCGTGATCGGCGCGCTCGGCTCGGCCATCGTGCTGTGCCCACCGGCGGTGATCTATCGCGAGCTGGCCGGCGAGGACGTCCACGAGGTCTTCTGAGCCCGGCCGGGCGAATCAGGTTCGCCCGTTAACGGGAACCTCACGCGAGCGCGGCAGGATGGCGCAAGTCCGTCGAAGAAGTCGCGTGATCACCGTCCTATGTCCCTCATCGCCGCATCGCCCAGCGAGGCCGTCCCGGCCCTAAGCGAGTCCGGGGTCGGCGAGCGGCGAGGCTCCTCCCGTCCCGCCCGGCTGGCGCCCACCCGCATCCGCCTGCAGGGCCGCGCCGTGGCCGCCGTGTTCCAGGCCATGGACGCCATGGCCGTGGCGCTGGTGACCCTGGGGGTCGCGCTGCGCTGGGACGTGCTGGCGTTCGCCGTCGCCGCGCTCATCGGCGTGGCGGGCCTCGGCCTCTTCAAGGCTTATCACTTCGGCTGGCGCGAGGGCCTGGTCCTGCACCTGAGCCGCGCGGCCGTCGGCCTGCTGCTGGCCGGCGGGACGAGCTTCCTGGCGTTGGCGCCCTTCCTGCCCGCGCCGGACGTGGGCCGGGCGATGCTCTCGTGGACCGGCTGGACGGCGCTGACGCTGATCGCGCTGCACGCCCTGTGGTGGGCCAGCATCCGCCGCTGGCGACGCAACGGCCGGCTGACCCCGAACATCGTCGTGGTGGGCGCCACCGAAGCCGCCGACCGCCTGGTGGCCGCGGTGCTGAAGAACCGCGAGGCCAACATCCTGGGCGTGTTCGACGACCGGCTGGACCGCGCGCCCGACCACGTCCGCGGCGTGCGGGTGCTGGGCGACACCCACGCCATGCTCGGCCACCGGATCATGCCCTATGTCGATCGGATCGTGATCACCGTGCCCGGCCAGGCTCGCGAGCGCGTGCGCCAGCTGATGGAGCGGCTGCGGGTCCTGCCGAACGAGATTGCGCTGCTGGTGGAGGGCGGCGACGCGGTCGGCGAAGCCGCCGACTTCGCCCGTATCGCCGACGTGCCGCTGGCCACCATCTCGGGCGTGCCGCGCGACGCCTGGCGGGCGTTCAACAAGCGGGCCCAGGACCTGGTGGTCGGAACGATCGCGCTGATCCTCGCCGCCCCTGTCATGCTGCTGATCGCCCTGGTGATCCGCCTCGACAGCCCGGGCCCGGTGCTGTTCCGCCAGCGGCGCCACGGCTTCAACAACGAAGAAATCGTCGTCTGGAAGTTCCGCTCCATGCGCCACGACCGGGCGGACCCCAAGGCCGCTCAGCAGGTGATGCCGGGCGACGAGCGGGTCACCCGCATCGGCCGCTTCATCCGCAGCACCAGCCTCGACGAACTGCCGCAGCTATTCAATGTGCTGGCCGGCGAAATGTCGCTGGTCGGCCCCCGCCCCCACGCGGTCGGCATGAAGACCGGCGACGTGGAATCCGCCCGCCTGGTCGCCGAATACGCCCACCGCCACCGGATGAAGCCCGGCATGACCGGCTGGGCCGCAATTCACGGCTCGCGCGGGCCGGTCGACACGCCCGAGGCGGTGCGCCGCCGGGTGGCCCTCGACGTGGCGTACATCGAGCGGCAGTCCTTCTGGCTCGACCTCTACATCATGGCCATGACCATCCCCTGCCTGCTCGGCGACCGGGCGGCGGTGAGGTAGCCCGATGTTCTGGCGCGGCGTCCTCGGCTACCTCCCCGTGAACATCGCCCAGGGCCTCGTCGGCCTGCTGACGCTCGTCGTCTTCACCCGCCTGCTGACGCCCACCGAGTTCGGCCACTACGCCCTCGGCTTCTCGGTGATGACCCTGCTGCACACAGGGATCTTCACCTGGAACGAGGCCGCGCTGGCCAGATTCCAGGTGGCCGAGCAGGACCGGGGCTCCGGCCCCGACCACGCCGCCACCGTTCAGCGCACCTGGCTCGTGCTGCTGCTGGTGCTGCCGGTCGCCGGCGCGATCGCCCTGGCCTGGCCGATGAGCGGTCCGATGAAGCTGGCGGTGCTCAGC
>NZ_DATAGM010000156.1:0-15607 GCF_036263695.1 Phenylobacterium sp. | reverse complement strand
TGACGGTACCAAAAACCGCAGTGTTACCATTACACCATTCCCCAGCAGGAACGGCGGCGGGGGCGCCCCCGCGGCGAGGCGTCGAGATAGCGCAAGCCCTGCGCCGATGCAACGCCCCGACGCTGCTTGCGAGCCCCAAGTCGCTCCTCTATAAGGCGCCCTCCCAAGTCGGAGTGTAGCTCAGTCTGGTAGAGCACCGTGTTCGGGACGCGGGGGTCGCAGGTTCGAATCCTGCCACTCCGACCAACTTGCAGGGTCCGGATCCCGACCGGACCGATCCGCCGGCCGGGCGGCGGCGCACCCTCCTCGGTCCGCGTGCTGAGTCTGTTTGAGCTCGGCCGCAGCGGCCCCCTTCCCTTGCCCTCGCCGACGGCCGATATACGGACGCGCGATCTCTTGCCCCGGGGCGGCCAAGCACACCCATGAAGCAGTTCCTCATCACCATGGCCGGCGTGTTCGCTGGCCTGGTCATCTTCGTCATCGGCGTACCCGTCCTGCTGGTGATGATGGCGGCCTCGGCGGCCAGGCCTGAGCCGCTGCCGGCCCAGGCGGTGCTGGAGCTCGATCTGCGCAACGGGCTGACCGACCAGGACGCCCAGAACCCGCTGATCTCCTGGGGCAGCCGGTCGATGTCGGTGATGAGCGTCATCGAGAGCCTGCGCCGGGCGGAGACCGACGGGCGGGTCAAGGGCGTGCTGGTGCGGCTGCCGGAGAGCGGCGTCGCGCCCGCCGCGGCCGACGAGCTGCGCCTGGCGCTGAAGCGCTTCCGCGCCGCCGGCAAGCCGGTGTTCGCCCACAGCCAGGGCATCTACCCGGCCGGCGTGGTCACCTCGACCTACATGCTGGGCGCGGCCGCCGACGAGTTCTGGATGCAGCCGGCCGCCGCGCTGCAGGTGACGGGCCTGGCCACCGAGGACGTGTTCCTCAAGCGCGCCTTCGACAAGTACGGCGTCGAGGCCGAGTTCGAGCAGCGCCAGGAGTACAAGAACGCCGTCAACCAGTACCTCTACAGCGACTACACGCCCGAGCACCGCGAGGCGCAGCTGTCCTGGATGGGCTCCATTTACCGCAGCGCCGTGGTCACCGCCGCCCTAGACCGCAAGAAGGACCCGGCGGCGCTGCAGGCGGCGCTGGAAGCCGGCCCCCATCTCGCCGAAGAGGCCCTGCGGCAGGGGCTGATCGACAAGGTCGGCCAGGTGAAGGACGCCGAAACGGCGCTGCTCGGCAAGGCCGGCGGCGAGGCCAAGCTGGTCGACTTCGAGGACTACCTGAACCAGGGCCGGCGCCGCGACGAGACCGGCCAGGCGATCGCGGTGGTCGAGGGCGAGGGCGCCATCGTCACCGGCGAGAACGGGGTCGCCAACCCGCTCACCGGCGGCTCGACCATCTACGCCGACGAGATCGCCGATGCGATCTACGAGGCCGTCGACGACGACGACGTGAAGGCGATCGTCCTGCGGGTGAACTCGCCGGGCGGCTCCGACACCGCCTCCGAGCAGATCGCCGCGGCCGTGCGCGCCGCCAAGGCGGCCAGGAAGCCGGTGGTGGTCAGCATGGGGACCTACGCGGCCTCAGGCGGCTACTGGATCGCCAGCGAGGCCTCATCGATCATCGCCCAGCCGACGACGCTCACCGGCTCCATCGGCGTCTACGGCGGCAAGCTGGCGCTCGGGCCGGCGCTGGAGCGATTCGGCGTCGATCTGCGGCAGACCAGCGTCGGCGGCGGCTACGCGGACGCCTACAGCCTCGGCCAGGGCTTCGGCCCGGAGGACGAGGTCGCCTTCGGCCGGTGGATGGATCAGATCTACGAGAACTTCGTCGCCCGCGTCGCCAAGGGCCGGAACCTGCCGGTCGAGCGGGTGCGCGAGATCGCCCGCGGCCGCGTCTGGACCGGGGCGCAGGCCCGCGAGCTCGGGCTGGTGGACGAGGTCGGCGGCTTCTACCAGGCCGTCGAGAAGGCCAAGGCGCTGGCCGGGCTGGAGGGCGATGTAAGGTTGAAGCGGATGAGCCCGCAGGACTCGCCGTTCGAAGCGCTCGAACAGCTTCTCGGCGTCAGCGCCGCCTCGGCCCGCACGCTGGCGGCGGCCGCCTGGCTGATGGGCGATCCGCGGGCCGAAGCGCTGCTGGACGAGGTGGCCCGGGCGCGCATGGCGCAAGGCCGGGCCCTGGTGCTGTCGCCGACGCCGGTCCGCTGAGCCGCCTCAGCGCACGTTGCGCCGCATGTACTCGGCCGGGGGGCGGAAGGTGACCAGCCGCCGGCCGTAGTCGATCTCGACGCTGTTGAACTGGCGCAGCACGTCGGCGCCGACCAGCAGGGCCGGCCGCTCGGTCAGCTCCCACAGCGTGAAGATGTGCAGGTCCGCAAAGGCGATGCTCATGTTGCCCACCAGCAGGCCGCCGAGCCGCAGGGGCGGCATGGCGGCGATCTCACCGACCATCGTCTGGCCGGTGGCGCTGATCAGCGGCGCCTTGTAGAGCCGCTCGGCGAAGCCGGTGTTGCGGCGCGCCACGGCCGCCTTCAGCGCCCCGTTGCCGACCGTGTTCTGTGAGCCGGAATCGAGGAAGGCGACGACCTTCACCCCGGCGATTTCGGCATCCACGATGATCAGCTGGCCGAAGCGGATGCGGGCCGGGACCACGAACAACGGATCGCGCCCCTGGCGAACACCGCCAAGGCTGAAGGTCGGCATGGCGCTAGGCCGCGGGCCCGAGCGGGCGATATCGAGCCGCCGGTTCCTGTAGTCCATGATCAGACGGCGACCGCGCAGTATGTCCATGCCGAGCAGTCCGTCGGCGCCAAGTCGCCCGCGCGGCATTATCGGCATCCTCGGAACGGGCTCTGAAATCGTGCCGACGTTCAGCTTACGCACCTGGGTCAGGTCGGTTAGCTGAGATCCAGCGATGCCGTGCACCAGCGCCTGGCCGATGTTCGGCAGGCCCAGCTGCTGGGCGATCTCGCGGGCGACAACCGAGACGTTGGCGCCAGTGTCGACGACGAACTCCAGCGGCCCCTTCCCTTCCAGCCGGACCGGCACGGTCATCCGGGTTGTCGCGTCGAAGGCGGTCTCCAGCATTTGCCCATCGGGGCCGGGCGAGGGAGGGGCCTGAACGAGATTGACCATCGCCGCCGGCGCGACGGCGCAGCCGCCCGCGGCGAGCAGGCCCGAGAGGGCCGTGCGCCTCGACCAGGCGCCGGCGGTGAGGCTGGAAGGCTTGCGGTTCACCTCGGAAGGCTAGGGCGGTTCGGGCGCAAACGAAAAGAGCGGCGGATTGCTCCGCCGCTCTTCGTTGGTTGACCTGAAGGTCCGGCTTAGAAGCGGACCTTGATCCCGACGAACGCCGACCGCCCGAAGACGTCGTAGTAGGCCGGGATGGTGTCCAGCGCCTGGGTCCCCGACTGGCTGGTCGGGAAGAACGGCGGCTCCTGGTCGAACAGGTTGGTGATGCCGCCGTAGGCCTCGACCTGGTCGGTGACCGCAACCCGCAGGCTCAGGTCGTGGTACCAGTGGTCGTCGATGTCCACGATGGCGTCCTCGCCGAACAGGTCGGCCGGGGCGCTCTTAGCTTCGCCGATGTAGCGGGCCACCCACGAGGTCTTCCACTTGCCCACCTGCCAGGTGAACGTGGTGTTGCCCTGGGTTTCGAGCCAGCCCTGGTCCGAGGTCGAGCCGCCGGCCGCGCCGAGGAAGTCGATCGGGTCGGAGCCGGGGATCGGGACTTCCTTCACCTTGTCGTAGAAGGTCCAGATCGAGCTGACGCTGAACCGGCCCCAGTTGTCGGCGGCCGAGAACATCTGACCCCAGTCGAAGCCCCAGTTCACCTCCAGGTCCACGCCCGAGAGCTCGAGCGAGGAGATGTTCTGCAGCTGGTCGTCGACCGCGGTGAGCACGTAGTTCGCGCCCGGAACGGCCGGGTCGGTGCCGCGGGTGATCGCGTCACAGAACACGTCACGCTGCGGACCGGAGGTGGTGTAGCAGAGCTGCGCGATGTCCTGACGGCCGATGGTGCTGATCAGGCCCTCGAGCTCGATCTCGAAGCGGTCGACCGACACGGTCAGGTCGCTGAAGATCTCGGGCATGAAGTCGAACCGCCCGGCCTGCAGCACCACACCGTAGGTGAGCGTGTCGGCGATTTCGGGCATCAGATCCGGGTTGCCGCCGACGAAGCCGGTGACGCCCTGGATGACGGTGAGCGGCGGATCGTAGTCCGCCGGAACGCCCGCCGCCTGGCAGTTAGCGCGCAGGGTCGCGTTGGTGCTCGAGCCCCACAGGATGCAGGGGTCGTCGACCACACCGAAGGTCTGGGCGACGCCCGTCACTTCGCCGAGCACCGGAGCTCGGACCGCGCGGTTCTGCATGACGCGGGCGCGGACGCCGCTGACCGGCTCCCACTGGAAGCCGTACTTGTAGGTTTCGTACTTGCCGCCGACGTTGGCGTCCGACCAGCGGTAGGCGCCTTCGAGCGTCAGCTCCTTGGCGAACGGCATGTCACGCAGCACCGGGACGACGACTTCGGTGAAGATTTCGTCCGTGGTGAAGGTGGTCTCTTCCGAGTCGCTGATCTGGTTGCCGGTGGTCAGGCCGAGGTTGATGTCGGTCGAGTAGTCCTCGAACGCGGTGATGCGGCGGGACTCGACACCGAGCGTGGCCTGGAGCGGACCGGCGGGCAGTTCGAAGAGCGAGCCGGACAGGAAGGCCAGCGCGTTTTCGAGCTGCGCTTCCGAGCGGACGCCGCCGCTGCGGACCAGATAGGCCCGCTCTGCGTCGCTATAGCCGTCGAACGGATTGATCGGCACGCAGCCTTGGGCCCGTGCGACCGCATCGACGCACTGGTAGGTGGTGGCGCCGGGCGCGGTCGGCTCGAGGCGCAGGCCGTGGTAGAGGGCGTCACGCGCGACGAGGCCTTCGGTGACCGCGTCTAGAGTCGTACGGCCGAAGACGTACGACGCCTCGTAGCGCCAGTCGCTGCCGATGCCGAACAGGTTGTCGAAGTCGCCCTCAACGCCGGCGACCACGCGAACGGTCTGACGCAGGTTCTGCGCGCCGCGGCCGCCCAGATCCTGGAAGCGCTGCCACCAGGTGATCTCGTCGTCGCCGGAGGCGAGCACCAGGGCGGCGAGTTCGGTCGGGAAGAACGGATAGTTGGCGGGGATCGACGGCTCGAGCACGCCCGAAACCAGGTCGGTGTCCGACGAGAACGGGTGAGCTTCGAAGGGCGCGTCGGTTTCGGACGAGCCATAATTCACTTCGACGAAGGCGTTCATCCCTTCGGTGAGTTCGAAGTCAGCGTCGGCCGCGACCATGATCCGCTCGGTCGGGATGGCCAGGGTGCGTTGAGCGTTACGGTTATAACCGTGAGACGTGACGGCGAACGGCACGACCGAGCCGCCCACAAACGTATAGCTGGAGGACGGAGCGCCCTCGACGAAGTAGCGGCCGGTCAGCGGCACGCCCGAACGGACGCCCGGATCGCGGCGCGGTGCGGCGGGGGGCGACCAGAAGAAGTCCGTCTCGCAGAGGTAACGATCGGCGCAGCTCACCAGGCCCTGGTAGTCGTACTGAACCGTCACGCCCGCGTGGCCGCGGTCGAAGCTGGCGCCGAAGCGCGCGAAGGCCGTCGGGTTGATGTTGTCGTGGTGGGCGAGCGAGGCGCCGTAGGAGAAGCCGGCCTCGAAGCCTTCGAATTCCTTGTCGGTGATGACGTTCACCACACCCGACACGGCGTCCGCGCCGTAAACGGCCGAGGCGCCGCCCGTCATGATGTCGATGCGCGAAATGTTCGCCGACGGAATGGTGTTCAGGTCGACCGAGTTGTCGAAGATGGTTCCGGACGGCGCGCGACGGCCGTTGATCAGCACGAGCGAGCGTTGCGAACCCAGGTTACGCAGGTTGACCGTGTTCAGGCCCGACGAGGTCGTGCCCGAGAAGGTCGACTGGGTCCGGGAGCCGCCGAAGGACGGAGCGAACTGCGGCAGGGTGACCAGGGCGTCGGAGATGTTCTCCAGGCCTTGGTTCTCCAGGCGCTCGGTCGTCGCCACCGTCACCGGCGTCGGCGATTCCAGGTTCGGACGGACGATGCGGGAGCCGGTGACGACCAGCTCCTCGACCTCGGCGCCCTCTTGGGCCATGGCCGGCGCGGCCGCGAGCGCCGCAGCCACAGCGCCCATCAGCATCGACGACGCCAGCAGACGCCCGCGATTGGATGTCGTTCTCAAGGTTGTGATCCTCCAGCGGTCCGCCAGGCCCAGAAGGCGGCGATGCCCGCTCCCCACAGTCAAAGGTCGAACCCGGGGCCGAGATTGGCCGCGGTTACGGCGGAGTTACGGAGGTTACCCCCGAAGGGTCAACGAGGATTACGGCTGCGTAATCCTCTTGGCGCCAAGCTGTCGCTTTCTGGTCACAGATTGCTGCTTCAGAGCCCGCTCGCGCACGATTGTTGCCGCCTAGCGGCCCTTTTCGCCCTTAACGCATAGGTAACGGGTCGGATGGCGGTCGACGATGTTGTCGACCCAGCCGGTGATCTTCGGGTTCACCAGGTTCCGGCTGACGCCGAAGGTCGTGGGGACCACATTGTCATCGGCGAGCAGGATGGTCTCCGCCTGACGAAGGTATTCGGCCCGCTTGTTGACGTCGGGTTCGCGGTCGGCCTTGTTCAGAAGGTCATCGTAGGCCGGATTGCGATAGTCGCCGTAGTTCTGCGGCCCGGAGTCGGATCTCATCAGGTACAGGAAGCTCATCGGGTCGTTGTAGTCGGCCACCCAGCCGGCGTCGGCGACATCGAAGTCGCGGGCGCGGTAGGCGGCGTAGGCGATCTGGGTCTCGTTCTGCACCAGCTTGGCGTCGACGCCGATCGCCTTCCAGTCGGCCTGGATGGCGGCCATCTGCAGCGGGATCTCGGTGCTGCCGCGGTGTTTGATCTCGAAGGTCAGCTTGCGGCCGCCCGGGCCGTAGCCGGCCTGGGCCAGCAGCCGGCGGGCCTCGGCCTGTCGCCGATCGAGCGGCCAGGCAGCCCACTCCGGCGGCGTGGCCTGGGAATAGTTGGCCACCCCCGGCGGGACGAAGGTGTAGGCCGGCTTCTGCCCGGCCCGCAGGATCTTCTCGGCGATGAACTCACGGTCGATGGACATGTTCAGCGCCCGTCGCACCCGCGGATCCTTGAACGGCGGCAGGTTGGCGTTGAAAGCCAGGTAGGCGACCGTCAGGTAGGTCTCGGTGTGGACCCACTCGGGGATTTCCTGCTTCAGGAAGGCGGTGCGATTCGACTGGATGGTGGTGTTGAGGTCCAGCTCGCCGCGCCGCACCCGCCGCTCGGCGGCCACGGCGTCCGTCGTCGGGTAGAAATAAACCTGATCCACGCAGACGCTGGCCGCGTCGAAGAACCTGGGGTTCTTCACCGCCTTCACATAGTCGCCGAGCCGCCACTCCTTGATGACGTAGGGCCCGTTGGAGACATAGCGGTCGGGGCGGGTCCACTGGTCGCCGTACTTCTCGACCATGTGCTTGGGCACCGGCTGCATCGTCTGGTGCTTGGCGATCTCCGGCAGGTAGGGCGCCGGGCGCTCCAGAGTGATCTCCAGCACCTTGGGCCCGAGCGCGCGCACGCCGAGGGATTCGGGCGGCGCCTTGCCCTCGTTCACCGGCTGCGAGCCTTTAATGAAGTAGAGCAGGCTGGCGTATTCGGAGGCGGTCTTGGGATCGAGGATCCGCCGGAGCGAGAAAACGAAGTCGTCGGCGGTCACCGGCACGCCGTCCGACCAGGTCGCATCGCGCAGGTAGAAGGTCCACACCAGCCCGTCGGCGGAGGTCTCCCAGCGCTCGGCCATGCCGGGCACCGGCGTGCCGTCGGGCGCGTCCTCGGTCAGGCCGACCAGCACATCGGACAGGATGCGCGATTCCCAGATGCCGTTGATCTTGTGCGGGTCGAGCGAAATCGGCTCGGGGCCGTTGCCGATAACCAGGCAGACCTCGTCCGCAGGGCAGGCCGGGCGCGACACCTCTTGCGAACAGGCGCCCAATGCTGCCACTGCAAGGCCTGTTGCAGCCAGTTTGCCTCCGGCGCGGCCGAGGTCTTTGATGCGCAACGCGAACTTCATGGGGGGCACCGATGCCACACTTTCAAAGCGGCTTGAAGCTTGCGGCCGTTCTCGTGCTGGCGGCGCCGGCCATGGCCGCAGCTCAGGGGCGGGCGGACGATTCGCCCCGGGCCGCGCAGTTCGAGGCGCTCGTCGCCTGCCGTGCGCTCGCCGACACCACCCAGCGGCTGGCCTGCTTCGACGCGGCCGCCGCCCAGCTGGCGGAAGCCGAGAAGAGCGGCGAGATCGTCGTCGTCAGTCGCGCCCAGGCGCAAGCCGCCCGCCGCCAGGCCTTTGGCTTCAGCCTGCCGTCGCTGTCGATCTTCGACCGCACCGGCCGGCCGGAGGAGGTCGACCGCCTCACCGCCCAGGTGGACCGCGCCTACCAGAACTCCAACGGGAAGTGGGTCGTGGTGCTGAGCGACGGCGCGGTCTGGGAGCAGATCGATAGCGAGTCCGTGCCGCGTTCCCCCAGGTCCGGCTCCAAGGCGGAGATCCGCAAGGCCGCGCTCGGCAGCTTCTTCATGAACCTGGACGGTCAGAGGGCGGTCCGCGCGCGACGGGTGAAATAGCGGCTCAGCGGTCCTTCGGGTCGATCGCGTCCCGAAGGCCGTCGCCGATGAAGTTGAAGCAGAGCAGCGTCAGCACCATCGTCAGCGACGGGAAGATCAGCAGCCAGGGCGCCAGCTCCATCTCCAGCGCGCCCTGGGAAATCAGCGTGCCCAGCGAGGCCATCGGCGGCTGAACGCCGAGGCCCAGGAAGCTCAGGAAGCTCTCCGCCAGAATCACCGCGGGGATGGTCAGGGTCACATAGACCACTACCGGCCCCAGCAGGTTCGGCACGATGTGGCGGCGGATGATGGAGCCTTGCGACAGGCCCGCCGCGCGCGCGGCCTCGATGAACTCCTTCTGCTTCAGCGACAGCGTCTGGCCGCGCACGATGCGGCTCATGGTCAGCCACTCGACGGCGCCGATGGCGACGAAGATCAGGATGAAGTTCCGGCCGAAGGTGACCATCAGCAGGATCACGAAGAAGATGAAGGGCAGCGAGTAGAGCACGTCGACGATGCGCATCATCGCCTCGTCCAGCCGCCCGCCCACGTAGCCGGCGATGGCCCCCCAGGCGACCCCGATGAGCAGCGAGACGAAGGTCGCCACGAAGCCGATCGCCAGCGACACCCTAAGGCCGATCAGCAACCGGGCCAGCACGTCGCGGCCTAGCGCGTCCGCGCCCATCAGATGGCCGTTGCTCAGCGGCGGGGACCAGACGTCCGGCTTGTTCACCTGGTCGTAGGTGAAGGGCACGAACAGCGGCCCGAAGGCGGCGGCCAGCACCAGCAGGCCCAGGACCACCATGCCGGTGACCGCGGCTTTGTTGCGCATCAGCCGGCGGCGGGCGTCGTCCCACAGGCTGCGGCCCTTGACGGCGCGCTCCATGAGTTCGGCGCCGGCCCGCGAGCCGGGCGTGAAGACGGTGCTGGTCATGCGAGCTTCACGCGCGGGTCGAGGGCCGCATAGAGCAGGTCGGCGATCAGGTTCAGGACGAGGATCAGGGCGGCGTAGAAGATCACCATGCCCATGACCACCGTGTAGTCGCGCTGCATGGCGGAGATGACGAAGAACTTGCCCAGCCCCGGCAGGTTGAAGATCTGCTCAACCACAAGGGAGCCGGTCAGCAGGCCGGCGCAGGCCGGGCCCAGGTAGCTGACCAGCGGCAGCAGGGCCGCGCGCAAGGCGTGCTTGGTGACGATGCGGTGCTCAGGCAGGCCCTTGGCCCGAGCGGTGCGGACGTAGTTGGAGTGCAGCACCTCGACCATCCCGGCCCGGGTCAGGCGCGAGATGATCGCGATCTGCGGCAGGGCCAGCACGATCACCGGCAGGATCAGGTTCTTGAGCGCCCCGTTGTTCCACCCCCCGTTGGGCAGCAGCTGCAGCTTGGAGGCGAAGAACAGAATCAGCACCGGGGCGGTGACGAAGGTGGGGATGCAGACCCCCAAGATGGCCACCGTCATCACCCCGTAGTCCGCCGGCCGGTTCTGCCGAAGCGCCGCCACGACGCCCAACGCCACCCCGATGATGGAGGCCAGGATGATGGCGTAGCCGCCGATCCGCAGGCTGACGGGGTAGTTCTCCTTGAGGATGTCGAGGACCGTCTTGTCCCTGTACTTCAACGACGGGCCGAAATCGCCGCGCACGGCGTCGCCCAGGTAGGCGAAGTATTGTTCGTGCAGCGGCTTATCGAGGCCGTACTTGGCCTTCACGTTGCGCTCGATCTCGGGAGACAGCTTGCGGTCCAGGTCGAACGGCGAGCCGGGCGCCGCGCGCATCATGAAGAAGGCGACGGTGACGACCAGGAAGAGGGTCGGTATGGCCACCAGCAGGCGGCGGCCTATGAAACGCAACATCTAGGGCTCGCGGCGAAGGGCCTTCCGGGGCCCGGGCGTTGCGAAACTTTCATCCGCCCCCGATGATGTCAACGAACCCTCCCGTTTCCTCCGGCGAACCAGCGACATGGCCCAGTTCCGACGCGTCACCGACCAGCTGTCGGTCAGTCCCCAGATAACCGTGGACGATGTGGAGACGGCCGCCCGGCAAGGCTTCCGCACCATCATCAACAATCGCCCCGACGGCGAGGAGCCCGGCCAGCCGACCAGCCGCGAGATCGAGGCGGCCGCCGCCGCCGCAGGGCTGGCCTATGTCCACATCCCGGTGCGCGGCATGCCGACGCCCGAACAGATCGAGGGCGAGCGCCGGCTGCTGGAGAGCGCGGACGGCCCCGTGCTGGCCTACTGCCGCTCGGGCACCCGCTCCATCGTCACCTGGGCGGTCGGCCAGGCGCAGGCCGGCGCGCGCGAGCGGGCCGAGCTGCAGCGGCTGGGCGCCGAAGCCGGCTACGACCTCTCGAACGTGCTCTAGACGATCGGACGCGCCGGCGGCCGCCCGCCTCCAGACGGCTCGCCGACGCGCCGACGGCGTGCGCGGACTGCGCGCGCTCGCCAGGCGCCCTCCTCCCCCCGGAAGAGAGCGCAAACTCAGCCGTGCGGCGAGAGCTCGATCCGCACGACGCCCGCCGGCGGCTCGCAGGCCGCCAGGGCGAGCTGCGCCCAAACGAGACAGATCACGGCGAAACAGGCCCGCTGGAGCCGTTTCGAGACAAATATCGCCGCATCCGCCAGCAAGAGCGCCTCCCGAAGGGCTGTCGCACAGCCGCTAGGCAAGACCCGGGCCGCGGCTTAGGGTCGGCCGCCATGATCCCCTATGTGCGCGACATCCAGTTCGAATACGGCCGCTGCGACGAGGTCTCGCCGCTGATCCGGCGGGTGGTGGCCAACAATCCCGGGCCGTTCACCTTCACCGGCACCGGCACCTACATCGTCGGCCGCGGCCAGGTGGCGGTGATCGACCCCGGCCCAGACCAGCCCGAGCACCTGGAGGCCATCTTGGCCGCCGTCGAGGGCGAGCGGGTCACCCACATCCTGATCACCCACCACCACTCCGACCACTCTCCACTGGCGAAGCCGCTGCAGGAGCGAACCGGCGCGCCGATCTACGGGTGCGCGGTGGAGGACAAGGCGGTGGCCGACGACTCCAAGGTGCGGACGGAGGCCGGCCACGACCTCGGCTTTGCGCCGGACGTCAGCCTGTGCGGCGGCGGCCAGGTGATCGAGGGCAAGGGCTGGACGGTGGAGGCGATCGCCACCCCCGGCCACACCTCGAACCACATCTGCTACGCGCTGAAGGAAGAGAACGCCTGCTTCACCGGCGACCACATCATGGGCTGGTCGACGACGGTGATCACCCCGCCGGACGGGGACATGAGCGACTACTTCCGCAGCCTGGACCTCATCAAGTCGCGGGGCTTTTCGACCCTGTGGCCGACCCACGGCCCGCCGGTGCGCGACGTCACCCCCTTCATCGACGCCTATATCGCCCACCGCCGCTCGCGTGAGGCTCAGGTGGAGAAGGCGGTGCGGGACGGCTACCACCGGATCCGGGACATGGTCCCGGTGCTCTACGCGGACGTGGACCCGCGGCTGCACCCGGCCGCCGCCCGCTCGGTGTTCGGCCATATGATCGACCTCGTCCGGCAAGGCCGGCTGGTCACCGACGGCGAGGCGTCGATCGACGGTGAGTATCGGCCGGCCTGACCGGTTTACTTCACCGCGTCGGCCGCCGCCGCGGCCGCCGGCGGCGCGGCCCGGCTCCAGACGTAGCCGGCGATGGTGGCGGCGCTGATGGTGAGCGCCAGCAGGGCTCGCAGCCACATGCGGTCGAAGTCGGCGAAGATGGCGCCCATCAGCGCCAGCACGCCGGTGATGACGGTGACCAGCGCCAGCCTCGGAGAGGCCCAGGCGGCGAAGGCGGCGAAGCCCTCGGCCCAGTCCATCAGCCCGGCCCAGACCCCGACGCCGGCCACGGCCATCAGGATCGACGGGCCCAGCGCCAGCACGATGGCCAGGTTCAGGCCCCGCCGAACGAACTTCAGGGTCGGGCGCCGGCTGCGGTTGCGAGGCCGCGACTCGGGCACGTTGCGCAGCACCGTCTGAGCATCGAACGCCACGGCCGCCGCCCCCCTACGCCTTCACCGGCTGGGCCGTCGGCAGGACATAGTCCTGGAAGGTCTGGCGGATCACTTTCTTGTCGATCTTGCCCGTGGCCCCCAGCGGGATCTCGTCGACGAACACCACGTCGTCGGGCATCCACCACTTGGCGATCTTGCCCTCCAGGAAGTCGAGGAACTCCTGCTTGGTGGCGCTCTCGCCCTCCTTGAGCTTGACCAGCAGCAGCGGCCGCTCGTCCCACTTGGGGTGGGCGACGCCAATCACCGCGGCCAGCAGCGCCTTCGGGTGGCCGGTCGCCAGGTTCTCGATCTCGATGGTGCTGATCCACTCGCCGCCGGATTTGATGACGTCCTTGGCCCGGTCGGTGATCTGCATGAAGCCGTGCTCGTCGATGGTCGAGACGTCGCCGGTGTCGAAGAAGCCCTCCGGATCGAGGATCTCGCCGCCGTCGCCGCGGAAGTATTCGCGCACCACGAACGGCCCCTTCACCTTCAGCTTGCCGAAGGTCGACCCGTCGTGCGGCAGGCGCTTGTTCTCGTCGTCCACCAGCTTCAGCTCGACGCTGACCGGCGGGCGGCCCTGCTTGAGACGGTAGCGCAGCTGCTCCTCCGGCGGCATGGCGGCGATGGCGGCGTTGGGCGTCGACTGGGTGCCAAGCGGGCTGGTCTCGGTCATGCCCCAGGCGTGGGTCACCTCGACGCCGAACTCGTCCCGGAAGCCGCGGACGATGGCCTCCGGCACCGCCGAGCCGCCGATGACCACCCGCTTCAGGGTCGTCAGCTTGCCGCCCGTTTCGCGCAGGTGGGCCAGCAGCATCTGCCACACGGTCGGCACCGCGGCCGAGAAGGTGACGCCTTCGCTCTCCAGGAGCTCGTGCACGGAGGCGCCGTCCAGCTTCTGGCCCGGCATCACCAGCTTGGCGCCCGCCGCGGGGGCCGAGAAGGCGATGCCCCAGGCGTTGGCGTGGAACATCGGCACCACCGGCAGCACGACGTCCTTGGCCGAGATAGCCAGCACGTCGACGCCCATCGTCACCAGGGTGTGCAGGAAGTTGGAACGGTGGGAGTAGAGCACTCCCTTGGGGTTGCCCGTCGTGCCCGAGGTGTAGCAGAGCCCCGCGGCGGTGTTCTCGTCGAAGCCGCCCCAGGCGCAGTCGGGGCCGTTCTGCTCGACCAGGTCTTCGAAGCAGAGGGCGCCCGGGAAATCGACGCCCTTCATGCCCTCGCGCTCGGTCATGATCACGTAGTGCTTCACGCTCGGCAGCTGGTCGCGGTGCTGCGTCAGGATCGGCAGGAAGGTCAGGTCGGTGAAGAGGACCTTATCTTCGGCGTGGTTGATGATGTAGCAGAGCTGCTCGGCGAACAGGCGCGGGTTCAGCGTGTGGCAGACCGCGCCGATGCCCATGATCGCGTACCACGCCTCCAGGTGCCGAGCAGTGTTCCACGCCAGGGTCGCGACCCGGTCGCCAACCTCGACGCCGAGCCCCTTCAGCGCGTTCGACAGCCGTTTGGCCCGCACATGCGCCTCGGCGTAGGTCGTCCGCACGATCGGCCCCTCGACGGAGCGGCTGACGATTTCGCGACCGCCGTGCCAGGCTTTGGCGTGGTCGAGGATCTTGTCGACCGTCAGCGGCCAGTCCTGCATCAGCCCTTGCATCGTTTCCTCCAGCTCCCCGGCGGCGCATTCTTGCGGCCCGTCCGGGGCTTACCCAATGATCGACAGTCACTTAGCCCCGCCGAGCCCCCGGCGGGAAGCCCATGACGCCGCCGCGGCCTCAGCGCCATCGGCCACGTCCATGATCAACCAGTCAATACGGCCAAGGTTTCGCGCCTGCTGCATGGCGATGGTCTCGACGGTGGCGTCCGAGGCGTCCGCCGACCGCTCGCGCACCCGCGACTCCAGCACCACAGTGGGGGCCTGCAGCCAAAGGCCATCGAAGGGGACTTCCAGCTCCCGCGCCAGCGCTTCGGCCCGCCGCCGCACCGCCTCGTCCACGAAGCTGGCGTCCAGCACCACCGACCACCCGGCCCTCAGCATCCGCTCGGCGGCGTCGAATACGGCGTCGTAGACCGCCGAATAAAACTCCGGCGCGTAGGCCTCGGCCGGCAGCCGCTCCAGCGGATCGACGCCCGCCAGCCGCTTGCGGACCTCGTCGGTGCGCAGCACCACCGCGCCAGGCGGCGCGCCGAGAGTCGGGGCCGCGGCCCGGGCGAAGGTGCTCTTGCCCGCTCCCGAGAGGCCGCCGACCGCCGCCAGCCTGGGCGGTGGCGGGGAGAGGTGGGCGCGCGCCGCGGCGATGTAGTCCCGGCCGCGCTCCACATCACCGCTGTGGACCGCCACATGCGCCCGCACCGCCGCGCGCACCGACAGCATCAGCGGCAGGACGGCCAGGCCGTCGAACACCTCTGGCCCGAAGGTCCGCGCCGACTCGTCGAGCCAGGTGGAGAGCACCCGCGCGCCCGCCTCTCCTCGTCCGCGGAAGGCCAGGTCCATCAACAGGAAGGCGATGTCGTACTGAACGTCGATGTCCGACAGCTGGTCGTTGAACTCGATGCAGTCGAACAGCACCGGCCGGCCGTCCTCCAGCAGGATGTTTCCGAGGTGCAGGTCCGCATGGCAGCGCCGCCCGAAGCCTGCGGCCTTGCGCGCCTCCAGCAGCGGCGTCGCTGCCTCGAGCGCTGTGTAAGTGCGGGCGACAAGGTCGGCCACCTCCCCCTTCCCTAGCTCCCGGGTCAGGGCGCCGAGCACCTCGGCGTTGGAATCGATGGTGTACTTCAGCGCCTTCAGGCCGCCGGCCTGCGGGCGCACCGGGGCGGCGGCATGCGACCGGGCGATCAGCCGCCCCAGCGCCTCGGCCAGATCGCCGTCCACCGCCTCGGGACGCTCCGACAGCACCGCCGTCTCGTCGAAGCGGCGCATTTCCAGAGCGTAGTCCACGACCTCGCCGGCGCCGTCGAGAGCCAGGTCACCGTCC
>NZ_DATAGM010000155.1:0-14090 GCF_036263695.1 Phenylobacterium sp. | reverse complement strand
CTGGGACTCGCCAGAGCTCAGCAGTGCGGCGTCGGCCGGCTCGCAGACGATGATCCTGGTGTCCGGGCTCTCCTTGGCCAGTACTCGCGCTACGCCCTTCAGCGTGCCGCCGGTGCCGTAGCCGGTCACCCAATAATCCAGCTTCTCGCCGGCGAAATCGTCGATGATTTCCCGCGCCGTGGTGCGCGAGTGCATGTCGGCGTTAGCCTCGTTCTCGAACTGGCGGGTCAGGAACCAGCCGTGGGTGGCGGCCAGCTCCCTGGCCTTCTCCACCATGCCGGTGGCCCGCATCGCGGCTGGGGTCAGCACCACCTTCGCCCCCAGGAAGCGCATCAGCTTGCGCCGCTCCACCGAAAAGCTCTCGGCCATGGTGACCACCAGGGGATAGCCCTTCTGGGCGCAGACCATGGCGAGGCCGATGCCGGTGTTGCCGCTGGTCGCCTCGATCACCGTCTGACCGGGCTTCAGCTCGCCCGAGGCCTCCGCCGCTTCGATGACACCCAGCGCCAGGCGGTCCTTGACCGAGCCGAGCGGATTGAACGCCTCGACCTTGACCCAGAGGTTCACGTGGCCGGGCGCGAGACGGTTGATGCGCACGACGGGGGTGCGGCCCACCGTCTGCAGGATGTTCTGATAGCGCGCCATGTGGGCCTCCGCGGATCGCCGAGCTCGTCTCGGCGCGCGGGCATTAAGCGAAGGGGCGCGTGGGCTGTAAAGTCGCTGGCCTGCCCGTCAGGTGGCCAAAGCGGCCCAGAGATCGCGGATCTTGTTCGGCTCGGAGGCCGGGATCAGCTTCAGCTCGGTGCGGTCCTTCATGAACACGCCGCACAGATCGCCCCGCCGCCACTTGATGGTGGCCGTGAAGGCCACCCCGCCGGGAATGTGGATCAGGGTGAAGGTCGGCGGGATCGGGTAGACCGCCGCCACCTCCAGCATCGCCCCGCTCTTGGACAGGTTCTTGATGGTGCAATCCGCCCAGGCGCCGAAGTTCTCGCCATAGCAGATGCGCGCGCGGACGTTGGTCGGCTCGCGGACTTCCGCGCGGCGCTCGATCGGGAAGCTGTCGGTCATGGCGCTGCGGGCTGTGGCGGGTTCGGTCATGCGCGGACCCTAGCCGCCTTAGGGTTTCCGGCTCATGAAGCTTACCGGTTACCGGGTGGTGTGCGCGCCGTCAGTTCGGCCAGGGTGACGGGCCGGTAGTTGCGCACATCCACGCCGACGTCGAACTGGCGGGGCAGGGGCTTCATTCGGCCGTGGCTGTGACCGTGCAGGTTGAGGGCGCCGCGGTGCTGCCCGTTCCAGCTTCGGAACGGGTAGTGGCAGAGCACCAGCCGTACCTCGCCCACCTCGGTCTCGGCGTAGGGCTGGACGCTGGCCCAGCCGTCGCCGGCGGCGAACGGGGGGTCATTGTTGCCGGTGACGAGGTGCTTCTCGCCGTTCAGCCGCGGCAGGATCTCGGCGGCCCGCCGGGCGGTGCGGGCGAAGTCGCCCAGGTGCCAGACCACGTCGTCGGGGGCGACGACGGCGTTCCAGTTCGCCACCAGGGCCTCGTCCATCTCCCCGATGGAGGCGAAGGGCCGCTTGTAGAGGTTCAGCGTCCGGTGGTCGCCGAAATGGGTGTCGCTGGTGAAGAAGACCGCCATCGCCCTCCTAACGCCTTGGCTTGAGGGGCGGCGCCCTCCTAGTGTCGGGGCAACGATAAGGCGAAAGGGAGGTGGAAGGCGTGGAATTCCAGACCATACTGTACGGTACGGACGCCGGAGTGGCGACGATCACCCTCAACCGCCCGCAGGTCCGCAACGCGCAGGACTACCGGATGCTGGACGAGATCGACGCCGCTTTCGAGCAGGCGAAGGCGGACCGCGACGTCCTCGTGGTCGTGGTCCGCGGCTCGAACGGCGTCTGGTCCACCGGCCACGACCTCGGCTCGGAGGAGGGGATGGCTTACCGCCGCAGCCTCGGCGCGCGGGACGGCATCGAGCGCTACGACCAGTTCAAGAAGTACAATCTCGACCTCCTCTTGAAGTGGCGCAACTTTCCCAAGCCCACGGTGGCGATGGTGGAGGGCTACTGCATCTACGCCGGCTGGATGCTGGCCGCGGCCATGGACGTGGTCTTCGCCGCCGAGGACGCTGAGTTCCTGGGCGGCTTCGTCGAGTACAACTCCATCCCGTGGGACATCGGCGTGCGCCGGGCCAAGGAGCTGTGCTTCGAGAGCCGGTTCATCTCGGCCGACGAGGCGGCCCGCTACGGTTTCGTCAACCGCGTGCTGGCCAAGCCCGACCTGGAGCGCGAGACCTACGCCTGGGCGCGGCGAGTGGCGGAGAACAGCCCCGAGGCGCTGCGGATGGCCAAGATCCAGATGAACAAGGCCCAGGACCACCAGGGCTTCACCAACGCCGTCGAGGACAGCCTCGGCGACTACCAGGCGATGATGTACATGCCCGGTTCGGCCATGCGCGCCGAGGGCCTCAAGCGCCTGGCGACGGTGGACCTTGCGGTGCGTGGCAGAAAAGGCGAGCGCTTCGGCCTGAAGGCTCCGGAAAAGGCGGGTTGAGAGACTGACATGAGCGACACCTTCCGCGCCCTGCGCGTCCATAAGACCGACGCAGGCCAGGAGCCCCGTTTCGAAGAGCTGTCTACGGCCGATCTGATGGACGGCGACGTCGTCGTCCAGGTCGAATACTCCACCGTCAACTTCAAGGACGGCCTGGCGCTGACCGGCCGCTCGCCCGTCGTGCGCGTCTGGCCGCTGATCCCCGGGATCGACTTCGCCGGCGAGGTGGAGAGCTCCAGCCATCCGGAGTTCAAGGCCGGCGACAAAGTCGTGCTGAACGGCTGGGGTGTCGGCGAGACGCACCACGGCGGCTACGCGCAGCGGGCCCGGGTGAAGGGCGACTGGCTGGTCAAGCTGCCCACCGGCCTTACGCCGGAGCAGGCGATGGCCGTCGGCACCGCCGGCTACACCGCCATGCTGTGCGTGATGGGCCTGGAGAAGGGCGGCCTCAACCCGGACAAGGGCGAGGTGCTGGTCACCGGCGCGGCCGGCGGCGTGGGCAGCGTCGCCGTCGCCCTGCTGGCCGGCCTCGGCTATCGGGTCGTCGCCTCCACCGGGCGCAAGGACACCGAGGGCGACTACCTCAAGGGGCTGGGCGCCGCCGAGCTGATCGACCGCAGCGAGCTCTCCGGGCCGGGCCGGCCGTTGGCGCGCGAGCGTTGGGCCGGCGCGGTGGACGCGGTCGGCAGCCACACCCTGGCCAATGTCCTCTCCCAGACACGTTACGGCGGCGTGGTGACGGCCTGCGGCCTCGCCCAGGGTATGGACCTGCCGGGCTCGGTCGCGCCGTTCATCCTCCGCGGTGTCACTCTGATGGGCGTCGACAGCGTGATGCGGCCGAAGGCTGACCGCATCGCCGCCTGGAGCCGGCTGGCCCGCGAACTCGACCTCGACAAGCTGGACGCCATGAGCAGCCGCGCCGCCCTCGGAGACCTGCCGAGGCTTGCCGGCGAAATACTGGACGGCAAGGTGCGCGGCCGGATGGTGATCGACGTAAACGCCTGAGAGGGTGGAACACCCCATCACCCCCGCCGTTGGCATCCCAGAACAAGGAGCCAGGCGATGGCCGAGCAAGAGATGTCCAAGGACGCGATCGACCTCCTGATGGAGGATCATCGCACGGTGGAGGGGCTGTTTTCGCAGTTCGAGGCCGCAGAAGCCGATCAGGAGAAGCAGCAGCTCGCGCAGCGCATCTGCCTGGAGCTCAAAGTGCACACCATGCTGGAGGAGGAGATCTTCTACCCGGCGGTGCGCGGCAAGGTCGAGGACGACCTGCTCGACGAGGCCTACGTGGAACATGACGCCGCCAAGGTTCTGATCAACGAGATCGAGGCCGGCGGTGCGGAGGAGGCCTTCCAGTCGGCGAAAGTGAAGGTGCTGAAGGAGGCCATCGAGCACCACGTCGAGGAAGAGGAGGACGAGCGGAAGGGCCTGTTCGTCCAGAGCCGCAAGGCCGACGTCGACCTGCACCGCCTCGGCGAGGAGATGGCCGCACGCAAGGCCGAGCTGATGCAGGAGGCCGAGGGCGCCGGCCTGCCGCCGGCCGAGACACGGACTTTCCTCGGCGTCGATCAGCCAACGGCGGAGGAGGGGACCGATGTGGCCACGCCGCCGTCCGCGCCCGGCGCCCGGCCCGGGGTGAACCCCGGCTAGCGCCCACCCGAACGTGGACACGGCCACGGTTTTCGCTTCACCATGCCCGCGCGCCCGGCGGAGCAGGGCTCGGGTCCCGCGTCGCGGGCTCGGAGAGCGCCTGCGCGACCGGGCTCATCAGGGAGACCCACCATGCGGATTCTGACTCTCGCGGCCGCAGCCGCCTTTGCCCTCAGCCTCAGCGCCTGCCAGCAGAACGAGGCCGAGGAAGCCACGGATGAGGCGGCCGGCGCCGCCAGCGACGCCGCCGTAGCTACGGACAACGCCGCCGACGCCGCCGCCGCCAACGCGGCCGCGTCTACCGCCGCCGCGGGCGATGCGATGGCGACCACCGCCGATCAGGCCGCCGCCAACGCCAGCGAAGCCGCCGCGGACGCAGGTCAGGCGGCCGAGAAGGCCGGTGAAGGGGCCGAGAACGCCGCACAGGACGCGGCCAAGTAGTCGAGCGTGGGGGAGCGCCCGTTTGCCGGGGGCTCCTCCCGTTCTGTTCAGGCTGCGGTCCAGAAATGGCCCTTATCCGGGCCTTCGTCGGCCATACCGCTCAGCGACTGTCGCATCGTCGGTCGGTCGGACGTGATGGTCTGGACCTGAACAGCCCCCCCAGCCCCTCTGGATCGGAGCGGCTGATCGGCCGGCGCCTTGATTCCTCGGACGCGCTGCGCCGGCGTCCCGGCACCCAACCCGCCCGTGGCTTACCCTTCACATTCCGCACCACTCGACCGCCGCCAGTTCCTGGCGGCCGGCGTGGCGAGCCTCGCTGCGCCGGCTGCATCGCGCGCGGGTCCGCGCCCGCTGCAGGTGCAGACCTGGATCGATTACGAAGCGCGGTTGCAGGCCCGGCTGACCGACACCGGCGGCGGGTTTTTCCAGCTCGGCGTTGCCGAAGCGTTGCTGGAGGCGACAAACGCCGCCCGCCGCGGCGCCGGCCGCACCACCCTTGCCTGGAGCGACGAACTGGCCTTGGCGGCCCGTGCTCACGCCGCCGACCTGGCGGCCCGGCGATACGTCGAGCACGTCTCCCCAGAGGGGTTTGATCCCTCGCACCGGGTGTCCATCCTCTCGCGGCGGATCCTGGCCTCCGCGAGCGAGAACATAGCCGTGCGCACCGGCGGCGCGCCTCCGACGGCGGCCGACCTGCTGGGCGTCTGGCGTAAGAGCCCGCCGCATTGGACCGGGCTGATGAAGCCCACCCATACCCACGCGGCGTTCGGGGTCGTCCAGGCGGGGCTGCGAACCATCGCCGTCGGCCTCTACGCGCGGCCCGATGGGGCGCTGGAGCGGCCGCTACCCTTCCGCCTGCGCGACGAGGCGGAGCTGGCGCGCGCCATCGCCAGCGCGCCGCCGGAGCTGCGGGACTTCGAACTGACCGATCCGCAGAACGAGCGGCGGCTGGCGGGCCCGTTCACCGCGGGTGTAGGGTTCGAGCTGGGCCCGGCGGTCTATCAGCTTCGCCCGCACCGGCGCGTCCAGGGCGGGATCCAGATCCTCTGGGGCCCGATCTTCGTGCGCGGCTAGCGGCCGAGCGCGGCGGCCAGTCCCTGGAACTCGGCGATCGAGAGGGTCTCCGCGCGCCGAGCCGGATCGATTCCGGCGGAGGCGCACAGCGCCTCGCCGCCCAGCGTTTTCAGGCTCGAGCGCAGCATCTTTCGCCGCTGTCCGAAGGCGGCGGCGGTCACCGTCTGCAGGGCTTCGAGCAGCGCCGGCGCCGGCCGGTCCGCCCGCGGCGTCAGGCGCACCACGGCGGAATCCACCTTGGGCGGCGGGGTGAAGGCGCGGGCCGGGGCGTCCATGACGATCTGCGCCTGGGCGCAGGCCTGGGCGATGACGGCCAGCCGACCGTACGCCGAGGCGCCCGGCGCGGCGACGATCCGCTGGGCGACCTCCTTCTGGAACATCAGGGTCATGGCCGCCGGCTGGAACGGGCCGGTCAGCCACTTCACCAGCAGCGGCGTACCGACGTTGTAGGGCAGGTTGGAGACGATGTTGGCGGGCCGGCCGGCGGCGATCTCGACCTCGTCCGCGCGGAGCGCGTCGGCGAGCTCGACCCGCAGCTTGCCGGGCGCGGCGGCGCCCAGCTCCTCGAGCAGCGGCAGGAAGCGGGCGTCCTTCTCGATGGCGACCACCTCGGCGCCGGTCTCCAGCAGCGCACGGGTCAGGCCGCCGGGGCCCGGCCCCACCTCGATCACCAGGTCGCCGTCGCCGACCGCCGCCAGCCGCGCGATCTTGCGGGTGATGTTGAGGTCCAGCAGGAAGTGTTGGCCCAGGCTCTTGCGCGCCAGCAGGCCATGGGCCTCCAGGCTCTCGCGCAGCGGCGGCAGCTCGGCCAGCGCGGTCATCCCGCCCGCCGGCGCGCGATCTCGTCGGCCAGGCGGATGGCGGCGATCAGGCTCTCCGGCCGCGCCACGCCGCGGCCGGCGATGTCGAAGGCGGTGCCGTGGTCGGGCGAAGTGCGCACGATCGGCAGCCCGAGCGTGACGTTCACCCCGCCCCAGAAGTCCAGCATCTTCACCGGGATCAGCGCCTGGTCGTGGTAGAGGCACAGGGCCGCGTCGTAGCGGCGGCGCATCTCCTCCGGGAACAGGGTGTCCGACGGCCAAGGGCCGCTGGCGTCCACCCCCAGATCCTTCAGCGCCCGGATGGCCGGCGCCACCACGTCGATCTCCTCGCGTCCGAGCGAGCCGGCCTCGCCGGCGTGCGGATTGAGGCCGGCGACCGCCACGCGCGGCGCGGCGATCCCGAAGTCCCGCCGCAGCGACTGGGCGGTGACCAGGCCCGCATTGACGATCCGCTCGATGGTCAGGAGCGAAGGCACTTTCGAGATCGGCTCGTGGATGGTGACCAGCGTGGTCCGAAGCCCCGGAACCGCCAGCATCATCACCGGTCCGCGGGCGCCGTCGTAGCTGGCGGCGGCGGTGAGCTCGCCCAGGAACTCGGTGTGACCGGGGAATTTGAAGCCGGCCGCGTAGAGGGGAGCCTTGGCGATCGGCGCGGTGACCAGGCCGGAGACCGCACCCGACAGGGCCAGGCCAACCGCGGTCTCGATCCAGCGGATGACCAGCGAGGCGGCGGCGGCCGAAGGCTGGCCGGCGACAACGGGCGCGCGGAGCGGGATGTCCAGCACCGGCAGGCCCTCGCGGAACAGGCGCGGCGCCTCTTCCGGCGAGGTCACCCGCCGCAGGATCGAGGCGCCGGCCGCGGAGGCGGCGGCGAGCGACTGTGCGTCGCCGATCACCACGAACGGCGGGCCGGCGGCCCGGAGCTCGCTCCAGGCCTTGACGATGATCTCCGGGCCGACGCCGGCCGGCTCTCCCAGCGTAAGGGCGAGGGGCCCCGGCTTCACCGCGTCTCGATCGTCGCCGAGGAGCGCAGGTCGCGCATGTAGCGGCGGGAGATCATGGTCAGCTGCTGGCCGTAGAGCCGGTTCTCGATCTGCTCGCGGCTGGCGGCCTCGGCCGCCGCGCCGCCGGCCCGCCGGCCGCAGACGGCCACCAGGTGCAGCCCGGCCTGGGTCCGCAGCGGGCTGGAGAACTGCCCGTCGGCCGCGCTCTCGACCGCCGTGCGGAAGGCCGGGGACAAGTCCTTCGGCTCGGCTTCGCCCAGATCCCCGGCGACCACGCCGGGCACGGTCGCCGCCACGGTCTCGAGGGTCTCGCAGGTCGGGCCTTTGGCGCGGACCTGCTCGAGCTTGGCGGTCGCCTCGGCCACCTGCGCCCGCGACGCCTCGGCGGGCAGAGCGACGGCGGCCTGCTTCAGCCGCACCATGGTGGCTCCGGCGCCCGTGCGCTTGTCGCGCAGATAGACGATGTAGACGCCGTCCTTCACCGGGATCGGGCGCGAGAGCTGTCCCGGGCGCATCTGGTCGAGCACCGTCTGCAGCTCGGGGGCCATCTCACCGGCCGCTACCCAGCCGGCGTCGCCGCCGGCCGCCGCGGTCGGCGCCGCCGAGAACTGGCGGGCCACGGCCGCGAACGGCGCGCCCTGCTGCAGCTGGGTCACCAGCTGGTTGGCGCCGGTGGTGGCGTTCTCCATCCCGCCGACCCGCGCAGCGTCGATGAACACTTCGCTGATCTGGTAGGACGGCTTGTTGGCGGAGGCCGCGATGTTGGCCTGCACCGCCTTGATCTGGTCCTCGCCGATGCGCAGGCGCGAGCCGTAGCGGCCGCGGATCCAGCGCATCCAGCTGATCTGGGCGCGCAGCTGCTCGCGCAGGGAGCGCTCGACGCCCTGGGCAGAAAGCATGGCCTTGAACTGGTCGGGCGTCATGTTGTTGCCCTGGGCCAGCTGGGCGAGCTCCTGGTCGACCTCTTCGTCGCTGGCGATGATGTCGATCTTCTGCTCCTGCTCGACCTTGCGCAGCTCCTGGAACTGGAGCCGCTCGTCGACCAGCGAGACCAGCGCCTCGCGCTGGAACTGCGGAAGGTTCTGCTCCGTCGGCTGGACGCCCGAGGTGGCGACCAGAAGCCGCATCCGCTGGGCCAGGTCGAAGGTCGAGATGACGTCGTCGTTGACGACCGCCGCCACGGACTCGGAGATCCCCTGGGGCCTTGGGGCGGCCGGCGCAGGGGCGGGGGCTTGGGCGGTCTGGGCGGAGCCGACCATTGGCGCGCCGGCGGCGCACAGGGCGGCGAAGAGAGCCGCGCCGCGGGCGAACTGCCCCCGGGCTTTCGGCGCACGGATCATGGTCGGGATCATTCCTGGGTTGCGGCCGTACCGCCGCGTCTGGTCAGTCGGCATAGATAGGTTCGCCCAATGTGGCGAGCGTTAGGCGTATAGCAATGGAGTCCGAAGGTCCAAGGCGGCCAGATATCGCATCCTCGCGGCGGTAGATCACTTCGAACAGGGTGCACTCGTCCTGATAGAAGACCCCGAGGTCGCGGACCACCCAGGCGTCCTGCTGGATATCGCGGCTGCCGTAGGCCGACACGCCCCAGTTCTTGTGCAGCGTCAGCCGGCCGCCCAGGTCGATGTTCTCGCGGCGCGTTCCGCCGATGTCGAGGTCGTCGCGCAGGTAGCGCACGAAGCCGTAGCCGCGGCTGGTGTTGGCGTTGGCCCCGAACTCGGCCCGGCGCATCTCGAGGCTGTCGCCGTCCAGCCGCGCGCGGCCGAACAAGGAGATGCCCGGCAGCGGCTCGGCCTCGGCGGCGACGATCCAGTCCGAGCTGCGGCCGCGCAGGCCGCTGCGGGCCGGGAAGACCTCGTTGGTCTCGCTGCGGAAGCTGCGGCCGAGAAGAAAGCTGGCCCGCCGCCCGTCGTCCCAGAGCACTGAGGCCCGGCCGCCGGCGTTCAGTCGCGCCCCGTCCTCGTAGAGGTCGAAGCCCGGGAATTTGTTCGGTCGGAAGAGATTGGTCTCGTCGAACTCGAAGGCGAGGCTGTCCTCGTTGAGGTAGACCGGGTCGGTGGCGGGGAACAGTCCCGCGGGCGGCAGGCGCGGGATGATCTCCACCTGCTGCGCGTCCGGCGATACGGCCAGCTGCACGAGCGGCTCGAGCACGACCGTCCCGGTCGAAAATCTGCGGAAGAATGGCCAGCTGAGGTCGACGCCAGCGACGGCGAGGCCGCGGGTGAAGCTGTCCGAGCCGAAGTTGCGGCCCGGCACGTCGTTCAGCCTGTAGGCGTCGAACCGCGCCTGCACGAACGGATCGACGCGCAGGCCCGCCGAGGTCACGTGGCTGGCCCGCCAGTCGGCCTCGACCGTGGAGCGGAAGCTGTCGAGCCCGGGCGCGTAGGGGGTGGTGACCGTGCTGGCGATCTGGCCGGGCAGCGCCAGGTGCGACTGTTCGCGGAACAGCCCAACGGCGCTGCCGCGCAGCCGCAGTCGGCCGCCGGCGATTTTCTGCTCCGGCTCCCAGCGGCCTTCGATCAGCGGGGCGATGCCCGGGAACAGCCGGTCGTTTTCCGCCTGCACCAACTGGGTCCCGTCGGGCAGCACGATGGGCGGGCGGCTGGGATCTGGGCGCAGGCCCTGGATGCTCATCGCCGCAATGGAGAGGTAGGAGTTCTGGTCCTGTCGGATGCCGTAGGTCTGGGAGATCAGCCGCCGGTCGTCAGCCACATAGGGGCCGCGGGATTCGAAGACGTCGCCGATCTCGTACTTGTCGAACAGGAAGTCGTCCGAGGTGCGCTCGAGGGTGAAGCCCCAGCGCCAGTGCTCGGCCGGGCGGAACGCACCGGAAGCCAGGATGTAGCTGCGGTGCGTGGCGTCGCCGAAGCGGTCGCCGTCGCCGTCGAAGTCCTTCTCGTAGGTGTAGCCGACCCGGGCGTCGACTTCGCCCGAATAGAACCGCTTGCGGTAGTGCAGGTTCAGGAACGGATTCACCTCGGTGTTGATCTGTGGGCTGATCACCACGTCGGAGTAGGGCGAGATCACGTGGACGTAGGGCTGCTCGTAAGAGAGGCCGCGGCGGTCCGAGATCCCGAGCTTCGGCGGCAGCAGGCCGGACTTGCGCTCCGCCTGAGGATCGGTGTGCCAGAAGACCGGCAGGAACAGGACCGGCGCGCCGAACACCTGGATGACGGCGTTGCGGTACCAGACGATCTGGCGGTCCTTGTCCTGCACGATGCGGTCGGCCCGGATCGACCAGGTAGGCGTCTTCGGCTGTTCGCCGACGCAGGTGTCGCAGGGGGTGTAGATCGCCCGGTTCAGCTCGTGATGGGTCTCGTCGCGCCGCACGGCGGTCGCCGCGGCCATCTTCACGTTCTGCTGCAGCCGCGCGGAGAAGCCGATCGCCGCGCCGGCCTTCATCTCCTCGTCGAGGACGATCTCATCGGCGAATTCGGCCGTGCCGTCGGCGTTGAGGATCTGGGCGTTCCCCTTGGCGGTGATGACGCCGCGGGTCTGGTCGTAGACCAACTCGTTGGCCCGCAGGGTGCGGCCCTGGTAGCGGACCTCCACCTCGCCGGTGGCGGTCGCGATCTGGCCCTTGTCGTCATAGGTGACGAGGTCGGCCTCCATGTAGAGCTCGTCCGGGCGCAGGCCGTCGGGGCCGGGCGCCTCCGGGGCCTGGGCGTGAGCCGCCGCGCCGGACAGTATCGCCCAGGCGGCGCCCGCCAACAGGACGCGTTTGGCCGAGGTGGACGCCAGGCGCCGAAGCGAACTCATGAGATCGTGGGTTCCCCAACTTCGAAGCGGCCCGCCGCCTTGGCCTTTGGATAGCCGCCCCGAGGCGCGCGATTCAACCGTCTTCGGTGTAGCAGAGCAGGGTGAGGCCGCACAGCAACGCCACGAGCGGCGGCGCCCAGGCCGCCAGGACCAGCGGCAGGATGTCGGCCTCCGCCAGCGCGCCGGCGAACTCGTTGAAGAAGAAGAACACGAACCCGAGCGCCACGCCGGCGCCCGCCAGACCGCCCAGACCGCCCAGCCGCGCCAGGCGCAGCGAGAAGGCCGCCGCCAGGATGGTCATCGCCGCGAACAGCACGGGCGTCGCCAGCAGCTGGTGCAGCCGCAGCTCGTACGGGGCGGCGGTGAAGCCGGCCTGCTCGGTCAGGCGGATGGCGCTGGGCAGCCGCCAGAAGGCGATCGCTTCGGGCGAGGAGAACCGCTCCAGGGCGCCCTGGCTGTCGAGGCTGGAGCGGATGGTCAGTCGCTCGGACCTCACCGACCGCTCGCCGGCGGTGGCCTCGCGCACGTTCCGCAGGTCCCAGAAGCCGGGCATCAGCCGGGCCTCCTCGGCCTCCAGCCGGCGGCGGAATTCCAAGAGGCCCTGCGGGTTCTTCTGGTAGATGAACAGCGAGACCTTCTTCAGCCGCACCACGCCTTCGGCCATGTCCCGCGCCCGGGCGTGGATGACGATCTGGGTGTTGGCGTCGCCTTGCCTGAGCCACACCTCCTTGGGCACGTCGGTCAGGTAGTTCTCCATAAGGTCCGCGCGCTCGCGCTCGAACCGGGCGTTCAGCGCCGCGGCCAGAGGATTGATCGCCCCCACCGCGATGGCCCCGGCGACCAGGGCCGCGCCCGCCGTGGGCAGGATGAACCGCCAGGCCGAGACGCCGGCCGCCCGCATCGCCACCAGCTCGCTGCGCCGGTTCAGGCCGACATAGGCCGCCATGGCCCCGAACAGGAAGATGAAGGGCAGCAGCACCAGGATCACCGAGGGCGCCCGCAGCATGGTCAGCCCGAAGATCTGGGCCACCGTAGTGTCGGCCCGCACGCCCACCGAGCGCGACAGGTCGACGAACTGCACCAGCACCACCACCGAGGCGATCACCGCCAGCGCTGCGCCGACGCCGCCGAAGGCGCGCCCCATGACATAGCGCTCGAGGGCCCCGATCCGCATCATGCCGCCGCCGGCGCCAGGGGCGCGCGCCGCTGCCGGATGTCGATATACCGCGAGGCCCGCTGCCGGAATTGCGCGCGCAGGGCCACGACCATCGTCCCCAGCGGAATCACAAACTGTAGAATATTGAGCCAAGCCTCTGATTCACATCCCGCTTCCACGATGAAGCCGACGATGCGCACGCCCCCCGCCGCGGCGCTGGCGATGGCGATCCGTCGCCCATAGCCCAGACGGCTGAAGCCGCCGCCGATGATCGCCCACAGCGCCAGGGACATGAAAGCGAGGTTGTAGAGCGGGGTGGCCAGCCGCCGGTGGCCCTCGGCCAGCAGGTCGAGCCGGTTGTTCTGCTCCCAGATCTGCGTGAGGTCGGGGAAGAACAGCTCATGCAGGTAGCGGTCGGAGGGCTTGTAGTGGACGAGATCGGTGGTTTCCGACAGCGGACCCAGGTCGAAGACATATTCCTCAAAGGCCAGGAACTGCAGCACGCCCTCGCGGCTGAACTCCTGCGTCGAACCCTTCTTCAGCACCAGAACCGGCTTTCCGTCGCGGGTGGCCATCTGGCCCTCGTCGGCGGTGTAGGTGGTCGCTCCGCCGTCGTCGGACTCCTGGTGGATGAACAGGTTGCGCATCCGCCCGCCGTTGGCCACCGACTGGGCGTAGACCGTCAGGCCCGGCGCGGGCTGGGTGAATTCGCCCTCCTGCACCAGGGTGGAGGCCAGGTCCGTGCGCACGTTGAACACCGTCCGCCGCATCTCCCGGGAGGCGGCCGGCTGGACCCACAGGTTCATGACGAGGGCGATCAGCGCCACCACGCTGGCCAGGCGCATGGCCGGGGCGATCACCCGGGCCCGGCTCATGCCGCCGGCAAAGCAGACGACGATCTCCTGCTCGGTGTGCAGCCGGTTCAGCGCCACCAGGGCGGCGACGAACAGGGCGATCGGCAGCACGATGTTGATCAGCTGGGGCATCGCCAGCAGGGTGATCTTGCCAAAGATCAGCGCCGTCTGGCGCTGGCTGACGATGATGTCGAGCGCCGCCAGGCTTTGGCTGAGCAGGGCCACCGCCGTCAGGGCGAGCGTCGCCAGGATAGTCGGGCCCAGCAGCTGCTTCAGGAGATAGCGGTCGATCAGGGCCATCAAAATTTTTCGCCCTCTCCTCGGAGATTCGGCGCGCCCCGGCCGTGAAGCTGTTCTAAATCATCCGCGGCCGCCCGGCGCAACCGGCGCAGCGGCCCGCTTACCCGACCCCGTGCAAGAGACCGGTATGGACATCGAATTCGTTGGGGCCGACGCCCCGTTCGCAGAGCGCACCGCCCTGGCCCTGGTGGTCATGGAGGGCGACACCCTGGGCGGCGAGGCCGGCGCGCTCGACGCGCGCACGGGCGGCGCGGTCACCCGGGCGCTGGCTGCGGCGCGCTTCACCGGCGCCAAGGGCCAGGTGCTGGACCTGCTCGGCGCGGCCGAGGCGGGCGCGGCCCGCGTGCTGCTGGTCGGCGCCGGCAAGGCCGAAGTCCTCGACGACGTGGCCGTCGAGCACGCCGCCGCCGCCGCCTACAACGCCGTGAAGACCTCCGGCCTGCCGGTGCTGCGGGTGCGCCTGCCAGAAGC
>NZ_DATAGM010000154.1:0-14563 GCF_036263695.1 Phenylobacterium sp. | reverse complement strand
AGCGCCGCTCCGGTCCTGGGCGCGGACGGCCGCGTGGCCGGATTGTCGGTGGCGCTACTGGACGTGACCGAGCGGAAGCGCGTCGAGGCGGCGCTGGCGGAGTCCAACCGGCGGCTGAACGCGGTCCTCAACAACGCCACGGTCGCCATCTTCCTCATGGATGAGCGCCAGCACTGCGCCTACATGAACGACGCCGCCGAGCGCCTGACGGGGTACACGTGGCCAGAGACCCGAGGGCGGCCCCTGCACGACGTGATCCACCACACACGTCCCGACGGCAGCCACTATCCGTTGCACGAATGTCCCATCGACCGGGCTTTCCCCGAGAACAACCAACAGCAGGGCGAGGACGTGTTCGTCCACAAGGACGGACACTTCTATCCGGTCGCGTTCACCGCCAGCCCGATCCGGGACGATGAGTCCCGCACGATCGGCACGATCATCGAAGTGCGGGACATCAGCGAAGAGAAGCGCAATGCAGAAGCTCGCGAGCTGCTCATGCGCGAAGTCGACCATCGCGCCCGCAACGTGCTTGCCGTGGCGCAATCGATGGTGCAGCTCACACAGGCGGCGGATCTGGAGAGCTTCAAATCGGCGTTGCATGGGCGCATCAGCGCGCTGGCGCGTGCGCAGACCTCGCTGTCCAAGTCCGCATGGCGCGGGGCGGATCTCAGGCAGCTGGTGACCGACGAGATCGAGACCTTCGCGCACGCGGGCAGCTATGAAATTTCCGGCGCCCCGCTGATGCTCAGACCCGAGCAGGTCCAGCCGCTCAGCATGATCCTGCACGAACTGGCCACCAACGCCGCCAAGTACGGCGCCTTCTCCCATCCGCAGGGCCGGGTGCGGGTAAATTGGGAGGCCACGTCCTTGGGCGACCTGCAGCTCTTCTGGAACGAGAGCAGGACCTCGCGCGCGGGCCCGCCCTCGAAGACCGGGTTCGGGTCCAGACTGATCAACAATCTGGCCAAGCAGCTCGGCGGATCGGTGCAGTTCAGGTGGAAGAGCGACGGGCTGACGGTGGCGCTCGACATAGCGGCCGGCGGATCGACAAGGTCTCAGCTGCCCTGAGCGGCCGCGCGCGGCCGGCGAACCAAACGTCCCGAGAGACGTTTGCCTAGGCTGTGGTGCAGGCGCCGGCGACGGCCCTGCGGGCCGCTGGAGCAGGGGGCGGAATGACGGAGACGGCGCCGAATCCGGCCGAGACGGCTCACGCGCGCACGGCCGCGCCCTTCGGCGATCGCCTGGCGCGGGCGGACTGGTCGGGGACCAGCTGCGGCCCGCCAGAAGCCTGGCCCGAGGCGCTGCGGCACGCGGTCGGCCTGATCCAGAGGTCAGGCTTCCCGATGTTCGTCATCTGGGGCCCGGAACGGACCTTCCTTTACAACGACGCCTACGCCCCGATCATGGGGCAGCGCCATCCGCACGGGTTCGCGAGGCCGTTCTTCTCGGTGTGGCCGGAGGTCGAGGAGGTCATCGCGCCGGTTATCGACGCGGCGCTGGCCGGTCAGGAGAGCTTCTTTGAGGACCTCGAGGTCACGCTGACGCGGTCAGGGGACCCGGAGCGGACCTGGTTCACCTTCTCCTACAGCCCGATCATCGACGAGCACGGCGCTGTCCCGGGCGTGCTCTGTGTCTGTGTCGAGACGACCGAAAATGTCCTCGCGCGGGAAGCCGCCGTGCGGGAGCAGGAGCGCGCGGCGCAACAGGCCCACGTACTGGAGGTTCTGAACACCACCGGGGCGGCCCTGGCCGCCGAGCTCGATCTCGACCGCCTCGTGCAGATGGTCACGGATGCGGGCGTCGACATCACCGGGGCGCAGTTCGGAGCGTTCTTCTACAATGTGATCGATGACGCCGGCGGGAGCTTCCTGCTCTACAGCCTCTCCGGGGCTCCCAAGGAGGCGTTTTCGAAGTTCCCTCATCCCCGTGCGACGGAGGTGTTCGCGCCGACCTTCAACGGCGAAGGGGTCATCCGCTCCGATGACATAACCGAGGACCCGAGGTACGGCCGCAACCCGCCTCATCGAGGCATGCCGGCGGGGCACTTGCCCGTCCGCAGCTACCTGGCGGTGCCGGTGATCTCGCGCTCCGGGGAGGTGATCGGCGGCCTGTTCTTCGGCCACGCCGAACGGGGCGTGTTCAGCGAGACGGTGGAGACCCTGGTGCTGGGCCTCGCCGGCCAGGCCGCCGTGGCGATCGACAACGCGCGGCTCTACCAGGCGGCGCAGTCGGAGATCGCCCGCAGGCGCGCGACCGAGGAGGCGCTGCGCGAACTCAACGAGACGTTGGAGCTGAAGGTGGAGGAGCGGACCCGCGAGCGGGACCGGATATTCCAGCTGTCCAGCGACCTGTTCGCCGTCGCCGGCTTCGACGGCATGCTGAAGGTGGTGAACCCCGCCTGGGAGAAGCTCCTCGGATACAGCCGCCAGGAGCTTCTCACGCGGCCGTTTGTGGAGCTGATCCACCCAGAGGATCACCAGAGCGCCGGCGAAGTGGTCGCCGCCCTCTCTCGTGGCGACGCGACCGTGTCGTTCGAGGACCGCCTGGTGCGGGCCGACGGGACGCCCGTCACAGTCTCCTGGACCGCGGTGCCGGAGGGCGACGTGTTCTACGCCGTGGGCCGCGACGTGACCCTGGAACGCGAGCGTGAAGAACAGCTGCGGCAATCCCAAAAGATGGAAGCCGTCGGCCAGCTGACAGGCGGCATCGCCCACGACTTCAACAATCTGCTCACTGGGATCTTGGGCTCGCTGGAGCTGATGCAGTCCCGGATCCGCCAGGGGAGGACGGCGGACGTGGAGCGCTTCGCCACCGCCGCCACTACGGCGGCGAACCGCGCCGCGGCCCTGACGCACCGCCTGCTGGCGTTCTCGCGCCGCCAGCCGATCGATCCGAAGCCGGTGAACGCAAATCGGCTCATCACCTCGATGGAAGACCTCCTGCGCCGCACCATCGGGGAGGCTGTCTCGCTGGAGATCGTCACCGCGGCGGGGCTCTGGATCACACGCTGCGACGCCAATCAGCTGGAAGGCGCCATCCTCAACCTGGCCATCAACGCCCGTGACGCCATGCCCGACGGCGGACGGCTGACGATCGAGACCTGCAACGCGCACCTGGACAGCGCCTATGCCGCGCGCCAGCGCGAGGTCCGCCCGGGGCAGTACATCTGCATCTGCGTGACCGACACCGGGACCGGCATGTCGGCCGACGTGATCGGCCGCGCCTTCGACCCGTTCTTCACCACCAAGCCGATCGGGCAGGGCACCGGGCTGGGTCTCTCGATGGTTTACGGGTTCGCTCGCCAGTCGGACGGCTACGCCAAGATCTACAGCGAGCCGGGCCAAGGAACGACGATCAAGCTCTATCTGCCGCGCTTCCGGGGCAAGGTGGGCGAGGAGGAGGTCCACGACCTGGATGTCGTCGAGGACCTGCGCACGCACGACGGCGAGGTCGTGCTCGTGGTCGAAGACGAGCAGGCGGTTCGCGACCTGGTGGTCGAGGTCCTGAGGGAGCTCGGGTACAACGCCGTCGAGGCCGCCGACGGACCCGAAGGGCTGAAGCTGGTGCAAAGCCTGCCCCGGCTCGACCTCCTGGTGACCGACGTGGGGCTGCCGGGGCTCAACGGGCGGCAGCTGGCGGACGCGGCCCGGCAGGTGCGGCCGCAGCTGAAGGTGCTGTTCATGACCGGCTACGCCGAGAACGCTGCCGTTAGCCGCGGCTTCCTGGAGGAGGGCATGGCGCTGATCACGAAGCCGTTCCCGGTCCAAACCCTGGCGGCCCGCATTCGAGGGATGATCGAGCAGCCTTAGGACCGCTGCACGGACGCGGCGGCGGCCTACGTGGAGGAGGGCTTCTTCTGAGGAGGCGCCGCCCTGAGCTTGCAGACGGGCGCAGGTCCCATGCTAGCGTGTGCCCCGACACAAGGGGACAGGCGATGAGCGTAGGGCTTCAAGGCGTGGCCGCGGATCCGGATCGGCTGATCCCACCGATGCGCTGATCCAGGAACATTCCGGCGGGATGGACCGCGCCACCTGGATCACCATGGGCGACGACACGGTGAACGGCATGTTCGTGCAGGCCGCCGGGTTGCCGCGCGACGGCCACGTGCTGGATGTGGGCTGCGGCTGCGGGAAGATCCCGCGCGCGCTGGTCGGCTACCTGTCGGCGGAGGGCAGCTATCACGGCATGGACATCGGCGCCGAGGTGATCGACTGGTGCCGGGGAGCCTATTCGGACTACCCGAATTTCCACTTCCACCACGCCGACCTGTACAGCGCCCGCTACAACCCCGAGGGCAGGCACAAGCCGGAGAAGTACCGGTTTCCGATCGCCAGCCGCTCGATCGACCTGGTGTTCCTGGGCTCGGTGTTCACCCACCTGCTGCCGGCCGCCACCAACAACTATCTGCGCGAGATCTCCCGCGTGCTGCGTCCCGGCGGCCAGGTGATCGCCACCTACTTCGTAATCGACGAGGAAGCGCGCGCGAGCCTGGAGAATGGGCGCGCGCAACCGCCATTGCCGTTCACCTTGCCCGACGGCTCCGGCTGCCGTGTGGCCAATCCGAAGGTTCCAGAGGCTGCGATCGGCTACGAGGAGGCCTATCTGCGGCAGGCGTACCGGAAGGCGGGCCTGGAGGGTTTCCGGGTTTCTCAGGGCCGCTGGGGCCGGGGCGAGATCGTCCCGCACTGGCAGGACGAAGTCTGGGCGCGCAAGCCGGCGGAGGGCTCGTGGGTGCAGCGGATGTTCGGGAAGGCGGGCGGCTAGGGGGAAGGGGGCAATGGAGGGGCTTGCACGGGCCCGCATCGCTCTTAGCTCTGCTAGGATCCACTTTCCCATCGGCCGGCGCGGGCTGCCGCCGCGCGTAGAGGCGCGCAGCGAATGAGCCCGTTCCATCATCTGCTGGCCAACAACCTGGTGGCCAACATCACCAACTTCACGGTTTGGTTCGCGCTGACCTTCTGGGTCTACCTGGAGACCCGGTCGGTGTTCGCCACGGGGATGATCGCGGGCGTCTACCTGGTGCTGACGGCGGGGTTCGCCATGTGGTTCGGGTCCCTGGTGGACCATCACCGCAAGAAGCTGGTGATGCTGGGCTCGAGCGTGGTGTCGCTGGTGCTTTACGGCGCCTCGCTGGCGCTGCTGCTGGCCGCGCCGGAGGGGGCGATGCGGGACGTCTCGGCCGTGTGGCTGTGGCTGTTCATCGGCGTGGTGATGCTGGCGGTGATCGCCGGCAACATCCGCAGCATCGCCCTGCCGACCCTGGTGACCTTGCTGGTGCCGGAGGAGCGGCGCGACCGGGCTAACGGGCTGGTGGGGATGGTCAGCGGCATCGGCTTCCTGACCACCTCGGTGATCAGCGGCTTCTTGGTGGCCTGGGGCGGGATGACCGCGACCCTGGCGTTCGCGCTGGCGTTCACGGCGCTGGCTTTCCTCCACCTGGCGCCGGTGCGGATCGACGAGGGGCGCGCGCAGGCCCATCCCGATGCGCCGGCCGAGCCGCGGCGCATCGACATTGCCGGGACCATCGCCGTCGTCGCGGCCGTGCCGGGCCTCTTCGCGCTGATCCTGTTCGCCACCTTCAACAACTTCCTGGGCGGCATCTTCATGGCGCTGATGGACGCCTACGGGCTGTCCCTGGTGGCGGTGCAGACCTGGGGGCTGTTGTGGGGCTTCATCTCCATCGCATTCATCCTGAGCGGGATCGTCATCGCCCGCACGGGGCTGGGGAAGAACCCGCTGCGCACGCTGATGATCGTCAACCTGATCGCCTGGGGCGTCTGCTGCGTGTTCACCCTCCAGTCGTCCATCGTGCTGCTGGTGGGGGGCTGCTTCATCTGGATGCTGCTGGGCCCCTACGCAGAGGCGGCCGAGCACACCACCTTGCAGAAGGTGGTGCCCTACGAGCGGCAGGGGCGGGTGTTCGGCTTCGCCCAGGCGGTGGAGCAGGCGGCCTCGCCGCTGACCGCCTTCCTGATCGGCCCGCTGGCCCAGTTCGTGTTCATCCCGCTGATGACCGACGGGGCCGGCGCCGATGCGATCGGCGACTGGTTCGGGCGCGGTCCGGAGCGGGGCATCGCCCTGGTCTTCACCCTGGCAGGCGTGTTCGGCGTGCTGGCCACCATCGTGGCCTTCAACTCGAAATACTATCGCCAGCTGTCGCGGGCCTACGCCACGGAGGGCGAGGAGCCGAACGCGGCGGCCGCCTAGCTCTGGCGCCCGCCGTCAGCGAAGTAGTGCGGACGCCGGGTGAAGTGGAAGGCGGCGGTCTCCAGGCCGTTCAGGGCGACGGCGATGGCGTGGTAGTCGGCGCCGAATGGGCGGCAACGCGTCTGCATCCGGCGCAACTCGGCGACGAGGGGGCGCAGCTTCTCGAACTCGGAATCCGGGTTGGCGAGGCCGGGATAGGCCTGACGGGTCATGGAGGCTCAGCTTCTGGTCACGACGGGCGCCAACCCGCTTCCCATACGCCGCAAACCCGGCCCGGGTTCAAGGTGCAGCTTGCCGCGCCCTCACGTCGGCTCCGGCACGACTTGGACTGGCGGGAGCAGCTCGCCCGTGAGTGACTGGATGTGGAGCTGGACGGGCAGTCCGGCCGAGCGGAGCGCCAGCCGGCGAGCGGCGCTGATGGCGCTGCTGCGCCGCTCGTAGCGGCCGACCCGCAGGCGCCGCCCGATGATGGTCCAGGCGCCATCCTGCTTAACGACGCCATAGTGGACTTGGCTGGTCATCCGCATCTCCTGTGGCTGAGGCGCACAGTGTGCCGGCCCAAGTGTCGGAAAGGTGACCCTGCGCGGACCGCTTGGGGGCGCAATCTGCGGGCAAGCTGGGCCGCATGAACCACCCGGGGTGCAAGCGCGTTAGCCGACCCTCAGGTGAATCAAATGTTATTTGTTGTCGTGCCGGTTGGCGGGAAGTGGGGCGTCTGTTCTGGGGGCGAGGTGATCGCCACCGCCGGCTCGCCCGAGGCCGCATGGGACCTGGCGGAGAAGGCCGGGAAGGCGCTTCGGCCCGCCGCCAAGGCGGATGCCACGAGGGTCAGCGCGCGGGCCGAGCCGCGATCGTTCCGCAACGAGGATTGAGAAGCGCCGCAGACGCCGGAGTTCTCGGCAGCTTGCAGAGGGCTGGATTTGAACAGGGCGCCTGCGGCCCAGGCTCGATAGCATCCCTTGCCGATCAGAGGGTTAACGCCGCGCCGTCTATCGCTCGCGCCGCAAGCGGTCGGCGGGGACGCGCGCGACGAGCCGCCCGCCGGTCCACAGCTCCACCTCGCCGGCGGCCGGCAGGTCCTTCGCGGACGCGAGCCGCTCGAGAGCCTCGTCATCGGTGACGCACGTGAAGCGGCCGCCCGCCTCCAGGCGGCCGGACGACCGTTCGTAATAAATCCGGTACTCTGGCAATGCGCCCCCCGGCGATGCCGAGACTCGGCGCGCCGCCAAGGCGCGGGTCAAGCGGCGTATCGTCGCAAGTAAATGTGCAGTTTGGCGGGGGGAACGTGCGGGCGGCTTGACCGTTGGATCAAGCGCAGCCGTTCGCGAGCGAGTCCTTGCCCAGCGTCCCACTATTTCCAAGCGCCGTCCGCGACGACGGGTTCCAGCGGGAAGAGTTCTCCCGCGAGTTGATTGCGCTCACCCCGTCGCTGCGGGGCGTGGCGTTCGGGCTCATGAAGTCCGCAGCCGAGGCCGACGACCTTGTGCAGGAGACGCTGCTGAAGGCTTGGCAGGCGCGCACCCGCTTCCAGCCTGGCACCAACTTCAAGGCCTGGGTCTTCACCATCCTGCGCAACTCGGCCAAGTCGCGGTTCTACGTGGCGCGGCGGTTCGTGGGCGATCCGGACGGCCACCACACGGCCGGGCTGTCTAGCGAGCCAGAGCAGGAGTGGCGTCTGCGCTACCAGGACATGCTGGCCGCGCTAGATCGGCTGAAGCCGCACGCCCGCGAGGCGCTGCTGCTGATCGTCGCCGCCGGGCTCAGCTACGAGCAGGCGGCCCAGGTCCTCGACTGCCCGGTGAACACCGTGAAGAGCCGGGTGAAGCGGGCGCGGGACGAGCTCGCCACCGCGTTGGACCCGACAGCGGCGGGCCAGCGGTTCGACTGCGTGAGCGCGGCCTAGCTGAGCCGGCGCGGGGGGCTCGGGCGCAGGTGGCGGTCGAGCAGGGCGAGCAGGGTGTTGGAGACGTTGGGAATCTCCTCGCTCAGGCGCCGGGCCTGCTCGCGGATGCCCACAGGGAAGACATCGCCCCCGTCGCTGATCGCCTGAGCCTGCTGGACGGCGGCGGCGAGGGTGGCGCGCAGGGCCTCGACTTCGTCGCAGGCCAGCGCCTGCGCCTCCTGCCGCAGGTGCTCGATGCGGGCCTGCAGGGTCGGGGCGTCCAGCGGGCGGGCGGGCGCACCGCGGGGGTGGGGCTCGGTCAAACGTATCACCTCGGCAGCAACCGCCCGCCCAGCGATTGAACCGGCCATCCCCGTTCAGGTTGCATCGCCTGTCGCCCGCGATGGGCTGGCGACCGCCTCAGTCGTCGTTGTCGCCGATCAGCTTGCGGACCTGCTCGACCAGCTGGGGGCCGAGGAAGGGCTTTTCGACGAAGAGCGCGCCGGGCACGCCGTAGGCGTCGATGGAACGGCTGGAGGTCTGGCCGCTGACGTAGATCACGGGCAGCTGGGGATCGATCTGGCGGGCGTAGCGGGCGACGTCGTAGCCGGTGGTGCCGGTCCCGAGGTTCACATCGACGATCATGCAGCTGAAGGGCGCCTGGCCCTTCAGCGCCGCATAGGCGTCGCGATCGTTGGTGACGCAGTGCGGCTCCAGGCCCTCGAGGTGCAGGAACTCGGAGATCAGCTCGCAGGCCTCGCGTTCGTCCTCGACGACGAGCACGCGCATGACAGGGTTGGAGATTCGCACTGCGTCCGACATGCCTACCTCAGACCGGGTCCGTAGGGCGATGCGGTTGTGTAGGCTTCCCGACGCAGATGCAAGCGCGGCTATAGGCGGAAGCTGTGGGCGGCCTTGCAACCGAGGCCGGGCTGTCGGAAACCTTGCGCAGGCGCCAGGTGGCGTGGGGGCTTCGCATGCGTAAGGCCGCAAGGACCAAGGCGCTCTACGCCGGCTCGTTCGACCCGATCACCCGCGGGCACCTGGACATCATCGGCAAGGCGCTGAAGACCTTCGATGCGGTGCACGTCGCGATCGGCACCAACGTGCGAAAGGTGCGCACCTTCAGCGTCGAGGAGAGCCAGCGGCTGATCGTGGCGTCGGTCGTCGAGCAGTGGCCGCAGGCGCAGGCGGCGTCCGGCGGAGCGCTGTTCGACGGCGCCCTCGGGGTCGGCGAGTACACCAACCAGAGCCTGATCGCCTATGCGCGCCAGATCGGCGCGAGCCACATCGTGCGCGGCCTGCGCGAGGCCAGCGATTTCGGCGAGGAATTCCGGCTGCACGGCGTCGCCGAGCGGATCGACCCCTCTATCCCCATGGTCCACTTCATCTGCGAGGCCCAGTTCCTGCACGTCTCCTCCAGCATGGCCAAGGAGCTGGACGCCATGGGCGAAGGCATCGGCTGGCTGGTGATGCCCAGCGTCGAGAAGGCGTTCGCGGCGCGGAGGGGGTAGGGCTCATTCCTTTCCCGCGCAGCGGGAGAGGAGTGGATCAGAATTGGAACATTGCTTTGAGCGATCAAGCCGCCGAGGGGCGCGGCCGCGGCATTCGCTGTTGGTGGCCCGCTCGCCGCGCTGGTACCTCTGTCGGCCAAGCAACAAAGAGGGACGCCGATGTTCAAGGGTGTGGATCACGTGGTGATCGCGGTGAAGGATCTGGACGCGGCGGTGGGCCGCTACGAGACCATCTTCGGGACGCCGGTCAGCGAGCGGCGCGAGGCGCCGGCGGCGGGGATGAAGATGGCCTTCTTCCGCTTCCCCGAGTCATTCGTCGAGCTGGTGTCGAACATTGACGACAAGGGCCCCATCGCCAAGCGGCTGGCGGACAAAGGCGAGGGCGTCCACCTGGTCGCGATGCACGTGGACGACCTGGAGAGGACGGTGGCCGAGCTGCGCGGCAAGGGGGTGCGGCTGGTGGGCGATCCGGGCGAGGGCAATCCCATCAAGGGCCAGGTGTTCGTGCACCCGTCCGAGACCGGAGGAGTGCTGACGCAGCTCGTGCAGCGCTGAATCCCTAAGGGACCTCGCGGGTCATCTCGATCATCGTGGGGCGGAAGCCGGCGCGGGCGAACATGGCCTGCGCGGCCGCATTCTTCGCGGCGGTGGAGAGCACAACCCGCGGCGCGCCCAGGTCGGCGAGGGCGGCGAGCGCCGCTTCCAGCAGCGTCTGGCCGACGCGCCGCCGGCGCACGGCCGGATCGACGATCAGGTCGTGCAGCATCCCGGCCGGACCGCGCAGGGCCATGAAGTCGGTCCCCTCGAGCCGGCCGTATGCGTAGCCCACCACCTGACCAGCGTCGTCGGCGACCAGAAGGACGGCGTCTTCCTGGCCGATCTGGCCGGCGAGGAAGCGTCCGTAGCCGCGCTCGGTCCCGGCCTCGGCGGGGAAGAAGCGCATGGCGTCGAACTCATGGTGCGAGGCGACGAGCAGGGCCCCTAGCCGCCCGAGCGCCGGGACATCGGCGGCGACCGCATTGCGCACGAGGACGGGCGCGGCGTTCGGATGTTGCGGCATGTCTTCCACCTGGCTGCCTCCTCCTCTTCTCGAGGAAGGCCGCATCGGGGTGGGCGTGTCCAGCGTCGCCGCCGCTAGGGCGCTCTCAGGCCCGCGATGACCGCGAGAGAGACTGCGACGATTCCGATGCAGATGGCGGCGTAGAGGAGTTGCAGCGCCTTGACCAGGCGAGGGGAGAAGCCCCGGCGCCTCGCCCGGGCGAAGCGGCGCTGCAGCTGCGCGACCCGACTGGGGCGCTCGCGAAGTCGCGGGAGCTGGACGATCTGGCCGGGCGGCATCTGTCCCTCGATCAGACGCCGAGCCTGCCGGGCTTTCGGTTAAGGAGCCGGCGCCGGAACTGGTGAACGGGCGCTGCGGGCGGCGCGGCGCAGGGCCTGGGGTGGGTGGCCGAAGGCGCGCAGGAAAGCCCGGCGCATGCGGCCCGGCTCGCCGAAGCCGGCGGTCTCGGCGATCCGGTCGAGCGAGGCGTGACTGGTCTCGACGGCGACGCGGGCGACCTCCAGGCGAAGGCGTTCGACGGCCTTGGCCGGCGTCGTCCCGGTCTCGGCCGCGAAGGCGCGGGCGAAGTGGCGCGGGCTCATGGCCGCCCGGTCGGCGAGGCGCTCGACGGTCAGCGGCTCGGCGATGTGCTCGCGCATCCAGGCGATCAGCGGCTCGAAGCGGCCGGTGCGGCCGCCGAGCTCCACCAGGGCGGAGAACTGCGACTGGCCGCCGGGGCGGCGGTGGTGGACGACGAGCTGCTGGGCGGTGCGGCGGGCGACCTCGGGGCCGAGGTCGTCCTCGATCAGGGCCAGCGCCAAGTCGACGCCGGCGGAGATGCCGGCCGAGGTCCAGACGTCGCCGTCGCGGATGAAGATCCGCTCGGCCTCCAGCTTCACCTTCGGATAGCGGCGGGAGAAGTCGTCGCCGCTAGCCCAGTGGGTGGTGGCGCGCCGCCCGTCCAGCAGCCCAGCCTCGGCGAGCAGGAAGGCGCCCGAGCAGACGCTGGCGATGCGGCGGGCGTCCGTGCGCTGCAGCCAGCCGACAATCTCGCGGGCGGCGGGCAGCGAGCGGGCGGCGTCGCCGCCGGAGACCATAACCGTGTCGAAGCGCCCGTCCTCGAGGGGGGCGGCGAGCAGGGACAGGCCCGAGGAGCTCGCGACCTGGCCACCGCCGGGGGCCAGCAGGGTCAGCGTATAGCTGCCGGGGCGGAGGCGGTCGGCGATTTCGAAGGCGGCGACGGGTCCGGCGGCGTCCATCAGCTGAAAGCCCGGAAAGATGATGACGGAGATCGCCCGAGGCATGGCAGGAAACGCCCGATTTACGTCGTTTCTGACAGAGGAGCCCTGAGTTACCCCGTCCGCCGAGACATGGAAAGCGGAGCGGCGAGAGATGCGTAGGCGGATGGGAGTGTGGCTGGGGCTTGGCGTGCTGGCGGTGTTCGCCGGCGCCGGCGGGGCCTGGTGCGCATCCCTGCCGCCGGCGCCGCGAATCGCTCAGCCCGCGGCGATCCCGGCCGAGGAGACGGCGGCGACGCTGGCGGCCCTGAAGCCGCCGAAGCGGGCCCGGCCGCTGGTGGCCATCGTCGGGATCAACGACCGCACCGAGGTTACTGACTATCTGATGCCCTACGGCGTCCTGCGCCGCGCCGATGTGGCCGACGTGGTGGCGCTGTCCACCGAGCCGGGGCCGGTGAACCTCTACCCGGCGCTGCGGGTGGAGGCGGACGCGACCATCGCCGAGTTCGAGGCGCAGCATCCGGACGGGGCCGACTATCTGATCGTGCCGGCGATGATGCGGGACGACGATCCCAAGGTGCTGGCCTTCATCCGCAGCCAGGCGGCCAAGGGGGCGACCATCGTCGGCGTCTGCGTCGGCGCAACGGTGGTGGCCGAGGCCGGGCTGCTCGACGGGCGGCGGGCGACGACCCACTGGTGGTCCCTGCGGCCCATGCTGAAGGAGCGGCCGGCGATCCGCTATGCGCCCGACCGGCGCTATGTGGTCGACCGCGGGGTCGCGACGACGACGGGCATCACCGCCTCCATGCCGATGACCCTGACGCTGATCGAAGCCATCGCCGGGCGCCCCAAGGCCGAAGCGGTGGCCCGCGAGCTCGGCGTGACCGCCTGGGACGCCCGGCACGACAGCGGCGCCTTCCGCTTCAACCGCCCCTTCGCCCTGACCGTCGTAGGCAACCGGGCGGCTTTCTGGCGGCAGGAGACGCTGGGGATGGAGATCGACCCGGGCGTGGACGAGGTGGCCCTGGCGCTGGCGGCGGACTCCTGGTCGCGCACCTATCGCTCGAAGGCGGTGACCCTGGCCGACGGCCCGGTGACCAGCCGCAGCGGCCTGCGCATCCTGCCTGACCGGGCCAGCGCCGGCTGGGACGGCGAGCGCCTGCCCCCCGCCCTCTGGAACCGCCCGCCGAGCCAGGCGCTTGACGCCACCCTCGAGGCGATCGCGGACCGCTACGGTCCCCGCACCGCCAATGTGGTGGCGATGCAGCTGGAGTATCCAAAGCGCTGGGCCGACTAGGCTCGGCCCCCCCCCAAACCGCTCATTCCCGGGAAGGCAGGAACCCAAGTTGCGTCCCGGCGAGCACAGATCCAGCATGGGTCCCCGCCTTCACGGAGATGAGCGGTGGGATGGGGACGTCTGTGGCGACATTCGATGCGTTGATCGCGGAGGCGGAGCGGCGGCCACTCGTCGGATGGGACCTCACGCTCGACGGAAGGATCACGTCCGAACGCCCATGGGACTTCAGCCAGCAGGTGGCCAGTGTCGCTGAGTGTTCCCCGGACCTGCTGGACATGGGGACTGGCGGCGGAGAGTGGCTCGCACGCCTGCCGCACCGGCCCGCACGTACAGTTGCGGTAGAGGGGTGGCCCCCGAACGTTTTGGTGGCGCGTCGGCGGCTGGAGCCGCTCGGCGTGGCGGTGTTCGAGGTGGAGCCGGCGGCGCCCAACGTCGAGCAGACCGAATGCGGCGAGGGCGGCGCGCTGCCGTTCGACGACGCCCGCTTCCAGCTAATCACCGCTCGCCACGAGGCGTATCTCCCGACTGAGGTGCGGCGGGTGCTGGCTCCCGGCGGCCGCTTCCTGACGCAGCAGGTGGGCTCGGGGGCCTCGGACGATCTCTACCGGCTGTTCGGCGTGGAGCCGCCGAAGGACCCTGTCGCCTGGACCCTCGAGTTCGCCGTCGGGCAACTGGAGGCGGCGGGGCTGGTGGTCGAGGAGGGCGAAGCGGGCGCGGAGGTCATGACCTTCGCCGACGTGGGTGCGCTGGCCTGGTACCTGAAGAACGTCCCGTTCGTTTACCCCGAGTTCTCGATGGCCGCGGCGCGCGAGCGGCTCCGGGAGCTGCATTCGGCCGGTCCCATCGTGGTGCGCCAGCCGCTGTTCCGGATCGCGGCGCGGCGGCGCTGACCCAGCCCGGGCGCCCGTCGTCGCGGGGACTGGCCCCGGCCCGATTTCGGCCCAGCGGGCGCCCCGCGGGGGTCGCATTGGGGCTTACAGGTGCGGGCCTGGCCGGGGGGCGAAGCCCGAAAGGACTACCCGAATGCGTTCGATCCTGCCCCTGCTGGCCGCCTTCGCCATGGCGGCGCCCGCCGCAGCCCTCGCCCAGGCCGCTCCGAGCTCCGCTACCGCCGAAGCCGCCGCGCCGGCGGCCGCCGGAAAGGCCACGGCGTCCGCCGCCGCCGCAGACGTCGCCGCTGGGCAGTCCGTGAAGGACAAGACCGGCGCGGTGATCGGCCAGGTGGCCGAGGTGAAACCCGACGCCTCCGGCAAGGCCACGGCGACGATCAAGATGGGCGCCGACACCTTCGCCGTCGACACCGCCGCCCTGGCGGTCCAGGACGGGGCCGCGGTGATCAACGCCACCCAGGCCGAAATCCAGGCGATGCTGAAGAAGTAGGCG
>NZ_DATAGM010000153.1:0-8725 GCF_036263695.1 Phenylobacterium sp. | reverse complement strand
TTGTTCATAGGATCGCCCCACCAAAAGTTGATTAAAGCGGACAGTTCGCCGCGAGGTGGATGTTTACAGATTGCTAACGGACCCCGCGTCCCCAATCCGGCTCATCAATTTCGATGAGTGGGCGATGGAACTTTGTGCTGGGCGCTGCGGGCGAGACGCTGGCCAGCGTACGCGACCGGATCACCAGTGACGCCCGGGCAGCACGAACGTGCAAGGGACCGCCCGCTCATCTTGAGCTGAACTAGAACTCGGTCGCCTCTCGCGCAGCGGCCCACCAAACCTAAAGTCGCTTCCCCTCGACCTGATTGCGCGCAATGCTCCGGTGAACGGCGTTCACGTTTGGCCGTACGGAGGATGCGCGATGGACGACGGCGCCCTGGACCTGCAACGCGCGGCGCGTGACGCCGCCTATTCCATGCCCCTGGAAGAGATCAACCCGGCCGACCCGGAACTCTTCCGCACCGACACCCTTTGGCCCTACTTCGAGCGGCTCCGGAAGGAGGCGCCGGTCCACTGGGCGGTGTCCGAAGAAAAGCAGGTGGGCGGCTACTGGTCGGTCACCCGGTTCAACGACATCCTCGCCGTAGACAGCGACCACGCCACATTCTCATCCGAGCCCACCATCGTGCTCCCCGATCCCGATGAGGATTTCACGCTGCCGATGTTCATCGCGATGGACCCGCCCAAGCACGACGTCCAGCGCAAGACCGTCAGCCCGATCGTTTCGCCCCACCATCTGGCCCATCTCGAGAGCATCATCCGCGAGCGCGCTGGCGTGATCCTCGACGATTTGCCCGTCGGCGAAGAATTCGACTGGGTCGACAAGGTCTCCATCGAACTCACCACCATGACGCTCGCGACCCTGTTCGACTTCCCCTGGGAGGACCGGCGCAAGCTCACCCGCTGGTCGGACGTCGCCACCGCCGGCCCGGAGAGCGGACTCTTCGACTCCACCGATCCGGAGCAGGCCGAGCAGCAGCGGCGCATGGAGCTGTTCGAGTGCGTCGACTACTTCACCCGGCTCTGGAACGAGCGGGTCAACGCCCCGCCCAAGCCCGACCTTATCTCCATGCTCGCCCACGGCGAAGCGACCCGCAACATGGACCGCATGGAGTACCTGGGGAACCTGATCCTGCTGATCGTCGGGGGCAACGACACCACGCGCAACACCATCACCGGCTCGATCCTGGCGCTCAGCCAGAACCCGGACCAGGAGAGGCTGCTGCGGGCCAATCCCGACCTCATCCCGTCAATGGTCTCCGAGACCATCCGCTGGCAGACCCCGCTCGCCTACATGCGCCGCACCGCCACTCGGGATGTCGAGATGCACGGCAAGACCATCCGCGCCGGCGACAAGGTCGCCATGTGGTACGTCTCCGGAAACCGCGATGAGGAGGTGATCGACCGGCCGAACGACTACTGGATCGATCGCCCGCGTGCGCGCCACCACATGTCCTTCGGCTTCGGCATCCACCGCTGCGTCGGCAACCGTCTGGCCGAGCTGCAGCTGAAGATCATCTGGGAGGAAATCCTCAAGCGCTTCCCGACGATCGAGGTCACGGGCCCGCCGCGGCGGGTCTACTCCTCCTTCGTGAAGGGCTACGAGAAGCTGCCGGTGGTCATCCCCACCCGCAACTGACCGGCCTCTACCGGCTCCGCCGACAGCCGTCGCGCCAGGCAGGCCATCAGCTCCTCTGCTCGGAGCGGCTTGCCCAGGTGGTCGTCGGCGCCGGCCACTGCGGTCCTGCGCCTCTGCACCTCGTCCACGTCGGCGCTCAGCACGATTATCGGTGTGCGCCCCCGCCCCTGCTCGGCCTCACGCCGCCGGATCGCCTCGATCGCCGCCAGCCCGTCCATGCGCGGCATGTGCAGGTCCATCAGGATCAGATCGTAGGCCTGCCGCGTGGCGGCCTCTACGGCCTGCACGCCGTCCTCGACCCAGTCCAGTTCCAGCTCCAGCCCCGCCAGCATCAGCTGCACGACCCTGCGGTTGATGGCGTTGTCCTCCGCCAGCAGCACCCGCGGCGCCCCCTCCCATTGCACCTGGGCGGGGCCGGCCGCCGGCTCCGGCGCTTGGTCCGCGCGCTCCGCCAGCGGCAGCGCCAGCTCCAGCCGAAACGCCGAGCCCTCGCCCGGCGCACTCTGCGCCATCAGCGTCCCCCCCATCATCGCCGTCAGCTGCCGGCAGATGGTCAGCCCCAGGCCCGTACCCCCATGGCTGCGGGTGGTCGAGGCGTCCGCCTGCTCGAACGGCTTGAACAGCCGCTCCGATTCTTCAGGCGAAAAGCCCATGCCCGTGTCTCTGACCGTGAAGACGAGCGCGGCGGCCGCGTCCCTCGCCCGCCCGGCCACCTGCAGGGTCACCGCGCCGCGCTCGGTGAACTTCACCGCATTGCTCAGCAGGTTGTTCAGGACCTGCCCCAGCCGGGCCCGGTCGCCCAGCACAGCGACATCGAGCTCCGAATCGACCTCGACGGCCAGGCTCAGCCCCTTGGCCTCGGCCGCGGGCGTGAAGAGCGCCGCACAGCGCGCCGCCAGCTCCGCCACCTCGAAGGGCTCGCTCGCCAGCGTCACCTTCGCCGCGTCCAGCCGGCTGAACTCCAGGATGTCGCTCAGCAGGTGATTCAGCGTCCTCGCCGAGTCCAGGATCGTGCCCACCAGCTCCCGCTGCTCGCTCGAGAGTTCGGTGCGCAACAGCACGTCGGCGATGCCGATCACCCCATTCAGCGGCGTGCGGATCTCGTGACTCATGGTCGCCAGGAACCGGCTCTTGGCCTTGTCCGACTCCGCGACCCGGTCCAGCGCTGCTTCGAGAGCCTGGGTCTTCTGCTTCATCTCGGTGATGTCGACGCGCACGCCCACCACCCAGTCGTCCGGCGTCCGGTGCTCCTCGATCAGGATCCAGCGCCCGTCCGCCAGCTGCTGCTCGTGACGCCCGGCCGGATCGTTCAGCAGCGCCAGCCGCTGCGCCAACCAGCTCTCCTCCTGGCCGGCCGCAGCCGGATAGGCGCCCCGCGCCACACCGGTGCGCAGCGTGTCCTCGAAGCTGCGCCCCGGCGCGAACAGGTCGGCTGAGTGGTGGTAGATCTCGGCATAGCGCCGGTTCCAAAGCACGTAGCGCCGGGCCTCATCCAGGATGACGACACCGTCCGGCAGCACGTCGATCGCCCGCCTCAGGCGCTGCTCGGCCAGCGTCCCGCCCGCGCCGTCCGTCTCCGTACGGGAGCGTCGTTGCCCCTCGTCCAGATTGTCCATCGCTCCAGTCCCCTTCGAGTTCGCACGGGACTGGAGCCTCCAATTCTTATCTGGGCCTTAACAGCGACGATGAACGAAAGATTGACCCCCGGAAAGCCCAGGTTCTTCAGCCCCCAACGGAAATACAATTTCAGCGCGCTCAAAATGCAGACAGAAGCAAGGGCCTGTCTGCTCAACATCTATACTCATTTTTTGACCTCGACAGGCAAAACCGGTGCGCCGTCAGCCGGGGTTTCTTGAGGATCAGATGCCCCACGGCCGTGTTCGGGGCCGGCATGAGGAAGAACCGGCCCACCTCGGGCGCCCGCGCGTCCAGCGCCGCGCGCAGGATGACCCCCAAGACCAGCCCGGGCCAGCCCGAGCCGCCCCATCGCGTCCTCCACGAGCGCCGCCCGGTCGAGGCCAAGCGCCTGATGGTCTATTCCGCCATGAGCCTGGCGGAGATCGCCTGGTGTCTGGCCTTCAGCGACCCGGCGGGATCCTCCCGCTTCTTCCGTCAGGCCACCGGCGCCTCCTCATGCCTTCCGCAGCCGCGACGAGCGCCGGGCCGCCTAGCGCTCCAGCCGCGCCCCGCCCGACAACGGCGGCGCGTCGTCGCGCGAATCCCGGCAAGGCTTGCGTCGGCGCGCCCGGCCCCTCAGCTAACGGGCGAGCCACCCCGGGAGCTTCATGGTCGACTGGCTGATATACATCGTCACCGTCGGGGGCCTCTTCGCCGTGGCGGCGCTGATGTTCGCCGAGAACCTGTTCCCGCCGATCCCCTCCGAGCTGATCATGCCCCTGGCCGGCTTCCTGGCCGCCCAGGGACACCTGGACTTCGCCGGTGTCGTGCTCGCCGGCACGGCGGGCGCCGTGGCCGGTGCGGCGCTCTGGTACCAGATCGGCCGTGCTTTCGGGGAGCGGCGGCTCAAGCGATGGGCGGGCTTGCACGGCCGCTGGATGACGGTCACGCCCGCCGACGTAGACAAGGCCATGGCGTTCTTCCGCCGCTACGGTCCCGCGGCGATGTTCTTCGGGCGACTGGCGCCGGGCGTGCGGACCCTCATCTCCATTCCCGCCGGCCTGGCGGCCATGCCCAAGGCGGCCTTCCTGATCTTCACCACTGCCGGCGCCGCCCTCTGGACCCTGCTGCTCGCCGCGGCCGGCTACCAGTTGGGCGAGCACTACGAGAAGGTCGCCGGCTGGGTCGACCCGGTCGCGAACGGCGTCGTGGTGTTTGTCGTGCTGGTCTACCTCTACCGCCTGGTCACCTTCCGGCCGCACCGCGCCGCCGACTGATCTGCGCCGCGAGCGCGCCTCAGGCGTGACCTTTTGCGTGGCGCGCGATCCTTCGGCAGAAGCGACAGCTCGCGGGCCCATGAGATGGAGGGATCCGAGGCCTCAGGCCGGCTGGGAAGCGTTCGGCCGGACGGGGGAGCATGCCCCCTTCCGATGAGCAGGTGCGCCACGGGCGCTTGAACGTCGCGCGGCGGGGTGCTCTCAGCAAAGGAGTTCCCGCTCGTCGACCGCGTGGCGGCCGCCAGCTGCGCAGCGGCCCATGGCCGCGACCCCGAACTGCCAGCAGCCGTTCTTGGTCAGGCCGGTGCGACGGCGTGCGCGTGGTAGGCCGCGAGGCGCTCGACCTCGTCGCGGGAGCCCAGCAGCACGGCCACCCTCTGGTGGAGCGCCGAAGGGGTGAGCTCCATGGTTGCGCCCCGGCCGTCGAAGCTTGCGCCGCCCGCCTGTTCGACCACGAACGCCATGGGATTGGCTTCGTACATCAGGCGGAGCTTACCGGCCCGGGTGGGCTCGCGCGCATCCCAGGGATACAGGAATACACCGCCTCGCATGACGATGCGGTGGACATCCGCCACCATCGAGCCGACCCAGCGCATGTTGAAGTTCTTACCGCGCGGCCCGGTCTCGCCGGCGAGGCACTCCTGTACGTATCGCGACACCGGCGCCGCCCAGTGGCGTTGGTTGGAAGCATTGATGGCGAATTCCTTCGTGGACGCCGGGATGGAGATGGCCTCCGCCGTCTGGCGCCACTCGCCGCTCTCCGGATCCAGGGTGAATGCGCTCACGCCGCGCCCGATAGTCAGCACCATCGTGGTCTGGGGCCCGTACACGACGTAGCCGGCCGCCGCCTGGTTTCTGCCCGCCTGCAGGAAGTCGCCTTCCGAAGGCTCGCGCTCCACCGGGCTGTGTGGGGCCGGCAGCACCGAGAAGATAGTGCCGATCGAGACGTTCACATCGATGTTGCTCGACCCGTCCAGCGGGTCGAACAGCAGGAGGAAGCCGCCGGCTGTCCCCAGCCGCCGGACCGCGTGGATGGTGTCCATCTCCTCCGACGCCATGGCCAGGAGACGCGAGGCGCCGGCGCAACGGGAGAGCAGGATCTCGTTGGCGAGCACGTCGAGCTTCTTCTGCTCCTCGCCCTGGACGTTGGTGGTCTCGAGGGCGCCGATGATGTCGCCCAGGCCGCCCTTGCCGACAGCGGCGCTGATGGCGGCGCATCCTTCACCCACAGCCAGGATGAGCTCGGCCAGTCCCTCCGGCGGCTCGACGTGCGCAAGGTGCTGCTCGAGCGTGAGAGCCATCCTTCCCCCTCCCCTTCGTCTGACGGGCACGGAAACGTCCCTATAAGGCCAAGGTTGCCTGAGCGCGCCGTCGCCGCGAAGAGCGCTCTGCCGCCGGGTTCTGTCCACCCTCGCCTTTCAGCCCCGATCAACCCACGCCGTCTTCATTAAGGTTAGCCCTCCCCTGGCGGGTGATTGGCTTTGCGGCCTCTGCGCGGTCGGTGCAAAGGGCGCCTTGGCGCAAGCGTGCAACGTTGGGGGATGACATGGCTGTCGCGGTCGTAGGGCTGAACTACGCTGTCTGGATGGACGATCTGGCGCTGGAGAACCTGCTCTGGGGCGAGATCACCACGGCGACTGCGAACACGATCGTGGTGAGCTACGGTCCAGGCACGCGTGACGAATTCTACGGCTCCTTCGTGTACAACAGCGCCCAGACCGATGTGGTGGGCGGGGTGCTCCGCCAGATCCGCGAGTACGACGGCGGGCTGCTGGCGTTCGACGTGCACAGCTTCGAAGTCTCCGCGGTGAGCTTCGTGAACTGGGTGGAAACGGGCGCGACCGAGACCGCCTTCAGCGCCATCTTCGGCTCGCACGACAGCTTCACGGGCTCTAACCTCAGCGACCGGCTGTTCGGTTACGCGGGCAACGACACGCTCTACGGCGGCGCCGGCGGCGACACCCTGGTCGGCGACGCGGGTGAAGACTTCATCAGGGGCGAAGCGGGCGCCGACCTGCTCATCGGGGGCGAGGCCTTCGACAACATGCACGGCAACATGGGCTCGGACACCCTCTACGGAGGCTTCGGGAACGACTGGGTGGTCGGGGGACAGGACAGCGACTGGCTGTACGGCGAGGATGGCGACGACTACATCGTCGCGAACCTGGCGGCCGACACCTGCCTGGGCGCCGCCGGCCGGGACACGCTCCTGGGCGGCCAGGGCGATGATCGACTGAGTGGGGAAGCCGGCGACGACCGGATCAGCGGCGACCGCGGCGCGGACACCCTGAGCGGCGGGCTCGGCGCCGACACCTTCGACTTCTTCCTCGAGGCGGGTCAGGACCGGGTCACCGACTTCAGCTACGCCGAAGGGGACCGGGTGCACATCCTCGGCGGCTGGTCCTACAGCGTCCAACAGGTGGGGGCCGACACCGTCCTTTCGCTGGGATCCGACCAGTTGATCCTCGTGGGCGTCAACGCCGCTTCGCTCGGCGCAGGCTGGGTATTCTCGGGCTAAGTCGACAGCCGCCCGGTTCAGCCGGGCGAGCGGCAGCCCCGGGCCGACCGGACGGACCGCCCCGCGGCCAGCGCCAGGTAGCACTCGAGGACGACCGTGACGTACGCCTCCGTTTCCGGGATCGCCGGGACGCGCCCAAGCCGCGCCACCCGCGCAGGCCCCGCGTTGTAGGCAGCCAGCGCCAGCCGGAGATCGCCGAACCTGACCACCTGCCGCGCAAGGTAGGCTGCGCCGCCCTCGAGGCTCTGCGCCGGGTCGAAGCGGTCGGCCACTCCGAGCTCCGCGCCCGTCGCAGGCATCAGCTGGGCCAGTCCCGCCGCGCCGGCCGGCGATACCGCCTGCGGGTTGTAAGCGCTCTCGACGAGCACCAGCGCGTGGAGGAGCTTAGGGTCGAGGCCGTGGCGCGCGGCGGCATCGGCGACCTGGGCCGCAAACGGCTGGAGGGGCTCTGGGACCCGGTCGATCTCGGCTTGGGCCCTGGCGGTCGGCGCCTCTGGAGCAGGCGCGGCCACCGGACGACCTGGGAATAGCGGCCCGCCGGCGGCGCGCCAGTCCTGCGCCCACGCCGGCCCTGGCGCGGCGATCGCCCCTGCGAAGAGCAGCGCGGCCAAGGCTCTGAAGAGGGCCGTCATCTCATCGGCTCGTAGACGCCCAGGATCTCGGTGGCGCGGACAGGACCGAAGTAGCGGCTGTCGAAGCTGTCCGGCGAGGCCCCCAGGACAACGAGCTCGTCCGGCGCCAAGGTTCGGCAGCCCGCCCAGGCCGGGATCGGTGCGCCCCGCCGGTCGTGGCTTCTGCGCGGGATCGTCCAATCGCCGACGGCCAGGAAGCGCTCGCTTGAGCAGACTAGCCCCTCTCCCATCGCGATGACCCGCTTCAGCAGCGGCGTCTCTGCAGGATAGCCGAGCCCCGCCAGGTAAGTGGAAGCCTGTGGCGGCGCACGGACCGCCACCACCTCGCCGACCGCCGGCGCCCGCGAGCTACGGCGCCAGGCCCCTTCCGGCAGGCTCGAAGTGACGTTGAAGAGCACCAGAGGCGCTGACGGGGCGCTGGCCGCCAGGAATGCGCAGGCGAGCGCCGCGCCGCCGGCGAGCGGAAGTATGAACCGCCACGGGATCATGGGACCGGCTCGAGGATGAGGTCCTTGGTGATCAGCACGGCGACCGGCGCGCCGGCGCCGACCACGATGCGCGGCTTGATGTCGAGCTCCCGATCGAGGACGCGTCCGCCCAGCTCCACCGCCTGCCCGGCGATCGCGTCACTCACCGCGTCGGCGACGGAGCCCCGCCGCCCGCCCCGCCCGCCGCGGGCGATCTCGCCCAGAGTGCTGACGGCGCCGGACAGCAACGCCGCGCCGGTCAGCTGCAGGAGGCGGCGGTCGGGCCGGCCGGGCACGCCGGCGGCGCCGGCGCCGTCGGCGGCGGCCTCGCCGTCCAGCAGCAGGCTGCGCCCGTCCGGGAGGATCATCCGCGACCAGGTAATGTAGGCGCGCCGCTCGCCATGAGCGCTGTCGCCGCCCTGGTTCCCCAGCAGGCGCGTGCCCTGCGGGACGAGCAGGATACGCCCGGTGACGCTGTCGAACACCGGCTCGGTCGTGACCGCCACGACCGGTCCCGGGCGGCTGGTGTCTACCGCGGTCAGCAAGGCTGCCGGGATCAGCGCGCCAGCCTTGAT
>NZ_DATAGM010000152.1:0-16405 GCF_036263695.1 Phenylobacterium sp. | reverse complement strand
GACCCAGGTGTCGTACGGCGCGGGGATCACCGCCGTCGGCCAGTACGAGGGCGAGAGCGCCGAGGCCGGCGACATCGCCTCGTCCGTGCAGGCGCTCGGCAACAGCCAGGGCTTTTCGGTTAGCGCGGCGGTCTCCGGCGTGCGCGCCACCCAGAACAACAGCGCCGACATCTCCGCCGACGGCGGCGGGGTCGTGGGCTATGTGGACAACACCGCCAGCTTCTCGGCCGCGGCGTCGGCCAACAACATCACCAGCGCGGCCGGCTACGGCTCGTCGGAGCGGATGATCGCCGACCAGAACAGCGAGGGCGGCCTGGTGCAGGCGGCCCAGTTCACCGCCTTCGGCAACGTCTATGTCGCGCACACCAGCGCCACCGCCTCCGGCAACAACATCTCGGCCGGCAACGAGGGCGCCCTGCTGGACATGAGCGCCCTGCAGCAGAACCAGGCCTATGTCCGCGCCCAGGCCGAGAGCAGCGGCTACCCGTTCGGCTCCGGGACCGCGACCGCTTACGGGATCGGCAACAGTCTGCTCGCCGGCCAGCTGGGCGAAGAAGTGATCCTCGACGTCGAGCAGCTGAACATCGCCGGGGGCGTCGAAGCCATCGCCGCCTTCACCGGCCACGACGGCTACGACGCCAGCGCCTCGGCCATGGCCATGGGCAACGCGTCCACCGGCTACGTCTGCTCCGAGTGCGATGGCCGGATGAGCGTCAACAACCGCCAGACCAACGACGCCGACGTCGCCGCCACCGGCACGGTCACCGTCACCGGCTCGGCCCGCTCGGCCGTCGGCGCCGCCAACGCCGTCGGCAACACCGCCAGCTACTACGCCAGCCGGCCGCAGGAATAGCACGGGCTCCCCTTCTTCCGTCGCGGGAGAAGGTGGCCGGCGCGGACGTTCGAGCACCCAGACACCAAGACCCCTATCGGGACGGCCTTGCGTTGGCCGCATCTGGCGGCGATGTTCGCGGCTCCCGTGAAGATCGCAGAGTTCTCCTTCGACGCGCTCAGGCGCACCGCGCTGGCGCTGGCGGCGGCGGCGCTTGCGGCGTGCGCCACCCTCCCCGGCTCCCAGCCGGCGGCCCCGGCGAAGCCGGTCGAGCTCGCGCCCGGCGAGTGGCCGCAGGCGCGGTCCGACATCGCGGCCGACCCGGAGATCCGCTTCGGTTCGCTGCCGAATGGCATGCGCTACGCGATCCGGCGCCAGACCATCCCGCCCGGCCAGGCAGCCCTGCGGCTTCGGGTCGACGCGGGCTCGCTGATGGAGGCCGAGGACCAGCAGGGCCTGGCCCACTTCCTCGAGCACATGGCCTTCAACGGCTCCAAGGCCGTGCCCGAGGGCGACATGGTTCGGATCCTGGAGCGGCTGGGCCTGGCCTTCGGAGCCGACACCAACGCCTCCACCAGCCTGGAGGAGACCGTCTACCGCCTCGACCTGCCGCGCACCGACGCCGAGCCGATGGACACCTCGCTGATGCTGCTGCGCGAGGCGGTGGGCAATCTGCTCATCGAGCCGGCCGCCGTAGACCGGGAGCGCGGCGTGGTGCTGTCGGAGGAGCGCTCGCGCGACACGCCGTCCTACCGCGTCTACCGTCAGCGGCTGGAGTTCCTGCTGCGCGGCCAGCTGCCGCCGAAGCGGATGCCGATCGGCGAGCCGGAGGTGCTGCGCTCGGCGCCGGCCAGCCGCATCGCCGACTTCTATCGCCGCTACTACCGCCCCGAGCGGACCGTGTTGATCGCCGTCGGCGACTTCGACGTGGCCGCCATGGAGGCCAAGATCCGCGCCCGCTTCTCCGATTGGCAGGCGGAAGGGCCGCCGGGCGAGAACCCGGACCTTGGCCAGATCGCCAGACGCGGCCTGGAGGCCAAGCTGGTGGTTGAGACCGGCGTGCAGGAGTCGCTGCAGATCGCCTGGATCGCGCCGCCGGATTTCACGTTCGACACCGTGGCCAAGCGCAGGCGCGACGTCATCGAGCGCCTGGGGTTCTCGGTGCTGAACCGCCGGTTCAACCGCATCGGACGGGCGGCCGATCCGCCCTTCCTCGGGGCCGGCGCCTTCAAGGGCGACGAGTACGACGCGGCCGAGATCACCATGGTGTCGGTGAACGTGAAGCCCGGCCGCTGGCGCGACGCGCTGGCCGCTGTCGAGCAGGAGCAGCGCCGCATCGTCCGCCACGGGGTCCGCCCCGAGGAGCTGGAGCGCGAGATCGCCGAAATTCGCGCCGCCATGCAGGCGGCGGTGGCGGGGGCCGCGACCCGCCGGCCCGGAACCCTGGCCGGCGACATCCTGAACTCGCTGCAGGACGACTATGTGGTCACGAACCCCGCCCAGGAGCTGGAGATATTCGAGGCGGCGGTGAAGGGGCTGACCGCCGATCAGGTCTCGGCGGTGATGAAGGACGCCCTCCAGGGCGAAGGCCCGCTGATCTTCGCCGTCTCGCCGACCCCGATCGACGGCGGCGAGGCGACCCTGCTCGCCGCCTTCGAGGCGTCCCGCAAGGTCGCCGTCGAGGCGCCGGCGGCGGGCGCCCGGGCGGCCTGGCCCTACGAGCGGTTCGGCGCGCCCGGCAAGGTCGCCGAGCGGACCGAGGCCGCCGACCTTGCGGCCACCTTCGTCCGCTTCGAGAACGGGGTGCGGCTGACGGTCAAGCCGACCGCCTTCCGCGACGACGAGGTGCTGGTGCGGGTCAACGTCGGCCGCGGGCTGCTGTCGCTGCCGAAGGATAGGGCCAGCTACGGCTGGGCCGCCAACGCCCTGATCGAAGGCGGCCTGAAGCAGATCAGCGCCGAGAACATGGAGATGGTGCTGGCCTCCAAGGTCTACGGCGCCCGCTTCGGCATCGCCGAGGACGGCTTCGCCTTCACCGGCTCCACCCGGCCGGACCACCTGGACACCCAGCTGCAGGTGCTGGCCGCCTACGTCGCCGAGCCCGGCTGGCGGCCGGAGGCGTTCGAACGGGTGAAGACCGCCATGGCCACGGTCCACGACCGGTACGAGACCACCGTCGGCGGCGTCGTGGCGCGCGACCTCGGCGGCCTGCTCCGCGGCGGCGACCCGCGCTGGAGCTTCCCGAGCCGCGAAGAGATCGCCGCCGCCCGCCTCGACGAGTTGAAAGCCCAGGTGGCTCCTGCCCTGGCCGAAGGCGCCATCGAGGTGGTGATGATCGGCGACATCACCGTGGAGGCCGCCACCGAGGCGGTGGCGAAGACCTTCGGAGCCCTGCCCCCGCGCCCGCCCGAGCCGGGGCCTGTACCCGAGTCGCAGCGGCAGGTGGGCTTTCCCGACCCTGCGCCCGACCCGGTGAGCCGCACCCACAAGGGCCGAACCGACCAGGCGATGGGCTTTGTGGCGTGGCGCACGACGGACTTCTTCGCCGACCCGCAACAGGCGCGGAACACGGCGGTGATGGGCGAGGTGCTGCGCCTTAGGCTCATCGAGGAGCTGCGCGAGGCGCAGGGCGCCACCTACTCGCCGAGCGTCGCCTACGCCCACAGCTTCAACCTGCCCGGCTGGGGCTACATCTCGGCCAGCGTCGAGGTCCCGCCCGAGAAGCTGCCGGACTTCTTCGCGGACGTGGCCCGGATCGCCGCCGACCTCGCCGCCAAGCCGGTCAGCGCCGACGAGCTGGCGCGCGCCAAGCAGCCCCGCCTGGAGCGGCTCGAACGCGCCCGCCTGACCAACGAATATTGGCTCGGGGAGCTTTCCGGCGCCCAGGCCGACCCGCGCCGGCTGGAGGCGACCCGCAGCGTCATCGAAGGCACGCGGGGGGTGACGGCCGCGGACGTGCAGGCCGCGGCGAAGGAGTTCCTCGCGGCGCAGAAGGCGTGGAAATTCGTGGTGCGGCCGGAGGGGAAGTGACTTCCCTCCCCTGCATGGGGAGGGGGACGCGGCCGCCAGGCCGCGGACGGATGGGGAAGTCTCGGTTCAGCAATGAGCTGAGCGAGCGGCGCCGTCGCGGGCGGGAAACTCCCCCACCCGGCCCGTCGCTTCGCTCCGGGCCACCCTCCCCATGAAGGGGAGGGAAAGCTCCCTAGTAAGCCACCCCGCCGACGCCGCCGTCCATGCTGAAGCTGGTGGCGGTGGAGGTGACGGTCTCCTCCTCCTCGCGATAGGCGGTGTAGGTCTCGGTGTAGCGCCAGGTCAGCACCTTGATGCCGGCCCCAAAGCGGCGCAGCAGGCTGCGCTCGAAGCAGTCGCGCTGGCGGCTGGCGGGGCGGCACTTCATCTCGCCGCCGCCGTACCACAGGGCCTCGCCCTTCTTGCAGATGAGGGTCTTGCCGCCTTCGAAGTCGGCCTTGTCGAGCCACTCGGCCCAGGTGACCTGCAGATAGGAGCCGGCGAGGCACCGGTAGATCTCCCCGTCGTAGCCTTCGCCGATGTCGCGGTCGGGGCTGAGCTGGGAGGCGGGGTGCGGCACCTGGCGATCGTCGATGCAGACGGCGCGGATGACGACCTTCTTGTAGACTTCGCGGGTGTCCTCGTAGGCGACGCGCTTCATGCGCTTGCCGCCGTCGACGTTGAGCTGGATCACACCGGTCGGGACGGGCGGGCTGTAGAAGCCCCCGGCCCCGCCGCCGCCCACGAAGACCATGGACTCGGCGCGGCCGCGCGCACCTGCGGCGGCGACAGCCTGGCCGCTGGCCGAGGCGTTGACGATCACCTGGGGCGCCACGAAGACGTTGACGCCGGGAATGTTCACATTGTGCCCGGGCACGCAGCACGGCGGCTGCGGCGGCGGCGGAGGCGGCGGCGGCTTGCAGCACGGCGGCGGCGGGGCGCAGCAGGGCGGCGGCGGCGGCGCGCAGCACTGGGCCTGCGCATCCTCGGGCGCGGCCCCGCCGATCAGCAGAACGGCCAGGCCGAGCGCCAGGCCGAGCAGGCTCGAACGCATCCTCATCAGACCGCCCCCTCCAAAGGAGCGCCGGGCGTGTCCCGAAACGGGACGGCCGGCGCCTGGTCCAAAACTTCCTGCAAGGCTCGTGCGGCCGACCAAGGCCACGGACGGAGCCTGCGCAGGCATGTCGGTGTTCCATTCAAATACAGAGATGTTGATAGACTATTGGCGCAGCCGCGTTTTCCGCGGCGAGCCGCTGCGCGGGCCCATCGATCCGGCCGACTTCGCCCCCATCGCGCCGCAGGTCTTCGTGCTCGGCCGGGCCGGGCCAGGCAGCTACGGCTTCCGCCTGGTCGGCGAGTTGGTGCGCGAACTGTTCGCCCAGGACCTTCGCGGCGTCCCCGCTCTCGATCTGTGGCGTCCGAGGGACGTCGGTCCTTTGCGCACCGCCCTGGAAGACGCCCGCCGCCGACGCGCGCCTCTGGTCGCCCACGCCCACGCGGTGACCGAGCGCGCGGCGCTGCCGATCGAAGTTCTGTTCGCGCCCCTCCCCGGCGACGAGGTCCGACCCGACCGCGTGCTCGGGCTGATCCAGCCGCTGACGCTGGTCGCCCGACTGCAGGGCGCGCCGGTGCTGACGCTGGCGCTGGAACGGATGCTTTCGGCCGGGCCCGCCGTCGAGCCGGCGCCCCGACTGAAGCTGGCCGCCGTGAACGGCCGGCGGATCGCCTAGCGGGCGGCGAGGTCGGGCTTCATCGCCGCGACCACCGACTCCCAGTCGCCGGGCTTTGGCTGGCGGTAGAGCTTCAGCGACGGGTACCAGGGACTGTCGGTCCGCCCGGTCATCCAACGCCAGTCGGTGCGCCAGGCCGGCAGCATCACCCAGCAGGGCACGCCGAGCGCGCCGGCCAGGTGCGCCATCGCCGTGTCTACGGTGATCACCAGGTCCAGCGCCTGGATGCGCGCGGCCGTGTCGAGGAAGTCGCCGCGCGGCGTCTGCAGGTCGACGAGTTCGGCCACCTCCTGCAACGGCGCGAGCACCTCCGGCGAGGGCAGCGATCGGCCCGCATCGTTCGGGTGGTCGGGGTTGCCGCGCCAGACGAAGCCGACGCCGCCCGTCTTCGCATCGGCGGGCGCGGTCAGGTAGGGGGCGGGCGGGATGGTCTCCAGGGTCGTCTCGAACAGCGCCGGCAGAGAGAGATTGCGCACATGCAGGTCCGCGCGCGGCACAGCCGCGCCGTCGGTCAGCGGGAAGACCCGCACGCCGAGGCCTGAGAACAGCCGCTCCAGCGGAGGCGAGCAGACCAGGATCACCTCGCCCGCGCCGCGGATCTGGGGGACGTAACGGGCCATCTGGATCTCGTCGCCCAGCCCCTGCTCGCGCCAGACCAGCAAGCTGCGGCCGGCCAGGTCGTCGCCCTGCCATTCGGGCATGCCGGACTGGTTGATCGGATCCCGGTCGAACGCCTTACGGGCCTCGTAGAGCAGGAAGCCCTCGCGGTACCGGCCCTGAGCCAAGAGGACTAGGCCGAGGGCGGAGATGACCGGCGCGTTGTCCGGCCGCTGAGCCAGCGCGGCGAGGTAGGCCCGCTCGGCGGTGGGGAAATCCATGGCGTGCGCCGCGCGGATTCCCCGCTCCACCAATGCGCCGAACTCTTCCGCCATGGGGGGCGCATAGCACGGCAAGGCCGCCCCCCGCATGCAGGGAGAGGTCTTAGCTACGCCGGCTCGGGGAGCCGGATCCGTTGCTCGGCGAGGTAGCTGAGGATGCCATCGCGGGCGGCGCGGACGCTTGGGCGCGATTCCATGCGGGTCTGCCAGGCGGCCAGCCTTGGCAGGTCGCCTGGGCGCAGGCCGAAGAAATAGGCAGTGAGGAAGGCGGCGTAGGCCGCGATGTCGGCCAAGCTGAAGACCCCGGCCATCCAGGTGCGCTCGCCCAGGGTCTCATCCATCTCACGATAGGCCTCAAGCGCCAGGGCCTTCGCCTCGGCCGCCTCGGCGCTGCTCGGGTCGCGGACGAACTGGCCGAGCTGCCGCAGTTTTGGAAACCAGACCTCGTCCGCCTTCAACTCGACGAGCCGGGCGGCCGCGCGGCTGCGCGGCTCGGCTGGCCACAGCGGCGGCTCGGGGAAGACATCCTCGAGGTACTCGCAGATCAACGTGGAGTCGAAGATTTCCAACCCCTGATCGATGAGCACCGGCACCTGCCGCTTGGGGTTGATCCTATCGACTTCCGGATGGCCGACGTAGGTGAAGGTGCGCGGCTGGTAGGGGACGTTCTCGACATCGAGCCGAATTCCCTTCTCCGCGGCAGCTATCAAGACCTTCACGCTGAACATGCTCACGGGGCCAGAGTAGAGCTTCATACGGTTCTCCATTTGCACGACCGTTCGTGCTTTTACCGAGACAAGAAAAAAACCGGCCTCAGCCAGCCGCCTCCTGAACGAGGCGCTCGAATGCTTCTTCGGCCCGCTCGCGCGCGTCTCGCCGGTTCATGAGCTTGCCATGCAACTGGAAAGACAGCCCCAGCCCGACGAATTCGAACGCGACCTGTCGCCCGAACGCGACGGGCGCCTTGCCGTCCTTTGGAAGGTCGGTGGCGACGCGGGCGAGCAGTTCGTGCCACTCGTTCTGCACCGCCACGAGGCGGTCGCGCACGGGCCCTGGACGGTCGTCGTACTCCTGGCTGGCGACCGCGAAGACGCAGCCGCCCATGCAGGGCTCGCCGGCGATCCAGTCGAGCCAACGCTCGAAAAGGGTGCGAAGGCGAGGCGCGCCGCGCGGCGAGGCCAGCCCGGGCTCCACCACCCGCTGCCGGAAGCGAGCGGCGGCTTCGTCGAGCACCGCCAACTGCAGGGCTTCCTTGGATCTGAAATGGGCGAACAGGCCGCTCTTCGAGAGCTTCAGGTTCTCAGCGAGGCCGCCGAGGGAAATGCCCTCCAGCCCCAGCGCCACCGCCTGCCGGAGCGCCTCGTCGATGACCGCCTCGCGTGTGGCTGCGCCTTTTCCCATGGCGACAAAAAAGCACGACCGGTCGTTTATGGCAAGTCCCGCCTCCTGGGCGCGGTCCCACACGGCCGTTGCGTGGGGGTCCGGGCGCAGGCTAGCGCCTTGGTGATGATCACAGATCCGCTCTTCTACGCCTTGGCGATCCCAGCGGTGGCGCTCATGGGCCTGGCCAAGGGCGGGTTCGCCGGCGTCGGCGCGGTGTCCATGCCGCTGCTGGCGATGGCGATCTCGCCGGTGAAAGCGGCGGCCATCCTGCTGCCGATCCTGATCGTGCAGGACGCGGTCAGCGTCTGGGCTTTCCGCCGCGACTGGGATAGGCGGGTGCTCGCGGTGATGCTGCCGGGCGCGGCCGTCGGCATCGTCCTGGGCTACCTGCTGGCGGCGGAGGTCTCGGCGAGCGCGGTGCTGGCGACGCTTGGGGGCATCTCCATCCTGTTCGCCGTGCAGCGGCTGTGGGCCTCCCGCGGGGGTCGGGTCGCCGCGCCGGCCAACTCGCCGGCGCCCGTCGGCGTGCTGTTCGGGATCATCGCCGGCTTCACCAGCCAGATCGCCCACGCCGGCGGCCCGCCGTTCCAGATGTGGGTGTTGCCCAAGTCCCTGCCGCCGGCCAGCCTGATCGGCACCACTTCGATCTTCTTCGCCGTGGTCAACTGGATCAAGGTGCCGGCCTACGCCGCACTCGGCCAGTTCACCCGCGAGAACATGCTGACCGCCGCGGCCCTGCTGCCGCTGGCCGTCGCCTCGACCTTCGCCGGCGTCTGGCTCGTCCGCCGCATCGCCGCCGAGCGGTTCTACCAGCTGATCTACCTGCTGATGATCGTCGTGGGCGTGCAGCTGATCTGGAAGGCGCTGTCCGGCGGCTGATGGGGCCGGGGCACAAGGGAACGGCGGCGCCCGATCGCCCTCCCCTCGTCGGAAATGCTCGAGGGCGCGCGCCTCGCCCTCGAGCAGCTGGCTGGCTGTCTCGAGGGCTTCGCCGCGCGCCAGGACGACTCAGGTCACCAGATCAGCGCCCGGGCCGCGGCCGAGCGGATCATGTCCTCACCATCGTGCCCCACGCCGGAGACGTCCGTCTGGGTCCAGCTATGGCCGGGGAAGATCGCGTCCATGTAGCTCTTGTAGCGGCGGCCGCGCTCCAGGCGCTGCGACCCTTGAAGATTGGCCTCGCAGCCGGTGTCGAGGTCGCTGTCCACGCCGGTGTCCAGCGTGCCGTTCAGCAGGTGGACCGGCCGGCTCGGCGCCTGGGAGACAATCGTGGAGGCGCCAACCGCCGAGAGGTACGGCGGCAGCCCGGTCAGGCCGTAGCGGTAGGTGTTGAAAGCCGTGCAGGTCGGATGCGAGGTGCTGGTGAAGGCGCTCCCATTCCAACGATGCGAGGTCAGGTACGCGTAGGAGCCGGCGTTCGCGGCGATGTAGACCACGTCGACTCCGGAGGTGTTGAAGGCCGTCGACGCAGCGGCGTAGCGCTGAACGAACTGGCCGCCGGCGCTGTGACCGATGACCACCACCTTCGTCAGATTGGGAAACTTCGTCTTGTCCGCCATCTTCCGGATCAGAGTGTCGACGGCCGTGAAGCTCGATACGGCGAAGCTGGTGTCGTCGTTCTCGCCGTACTTCCACCCCGAACTCGACCACTCGGCGTAGCCGGAAGCGGAGCTCGCCTCGAACTCCGGAACCCAGATCAGCGTGGAGCCAAGCTCGCCGGCGTCGCTCGCGGCGCGAACCGTGTAGTCGTAGTAGTCGTCGGCGTTCCTGTTCGTGCCGTGGATGGTGATCACGCCGACCGTCTTGCTGGCGTCTACTGACGAGGCCGCGACGTTGCGGTGGTAGATCATCTTCGCCCCGCCATCGATGGTGATCGTGCCGGCGCCCGCGTGGGCCGCGGACGCGAGGCCGAGCGCCGCCACCGCGGCGGCAGCGAATGTCTTGATATGCATGAGGTTTGCTCCGTGACGGGCCGGTCCCGATAACCGGTCCTGAGGCCCCGCCGGGCTGCGACGCGGCGGGGAGTTGAGCGAGAGGCGCGCGCAGGCCGTTCGGCCGTCGTTAGGCGCGGCGGTGCGACCGGTCGTCCGCCCTCAGGCCACAGGCGTGGCACGACGCCGCCGCGCGGGCGGCGTCAGGCGTCATCGGGCTGGAGACTTTGGACCGCGGGCGCAGCGCGGCGGCTGGAGGGGCCGTGGGCGCAACTTCTCACCCTAGGTATTTTATATACCCAGACCGTCTGGTGCAGCAAGCTTGGCCGGACCGGCAGACGGCGCGCCAAGGCGACGCACGCCCGGACAACCGGAACCAGCGGCGCGACATCCGGCTTGTTCAGGTACGTTTGGAAAGGACTGATCCATGTCGATCGTCGACAAGGCGCTTGGCGCCATCACCCCTCCGGAAAGTGACGAAGCCCGCGCCGAGGCCACCGAAAAGGCGCGCATGGCGGCCAGCCCAGGGGACTGGCTATCGATGGCCCTGGACCACCACCAGCAGATCCGAGTCGCCTTCACCGAGTGCCGCAACGCCGTCGATGCGGCCGCCCGCCTCGCCGGCATGAAGAGGCTGGCGCTGGTTCTCAACGGCCATTCGCTGGCAGAGGAGGTCGTCCTCTACCCCGCCCTCGCAAAAGCCGGCGAGAAGGGGCACGCGGGCATGGCCTACACCGAGCAGACCACCGCCAAGATGCAGATGGCGGAGTTGGAGCGGATCGACCCTTCGACGGACGAGTGGAAGGACAAGCTCGAGCACATCCGCGGCGCCGTCCTCCACCACATGTTCGAGGAGGAAGGCTCTTGGTTCCTCAAGCTGAAAGAAGACTACGACGACCAGGGGTTCCTCACCGCGCGGTTCCGCGAGGAGTACGAGCGCTACGTCGGCGGCGAGATCTCCGGTGCGACCGCCGGAATGGGCGAGACCCGGTCGTTTGACGGTCGGGACGGCGCCTCTCCGCTCGGCCTGCAATAGGCGCGCGCTCAGGCCGCCAGGGACTGGTGCGCCGCGACCCCGGCCCGAGCACGCCCGATGCAAGCGTCATACCGGCGCGGCCGCGGCGTCGAGTCCTGCAAGCGGCCGCGCGACTGATGCTCAAGCGGTCGCCGAGGTGACGCTCGCGCTCGGCGGCCCGCCGAAACGTGAGGATTATCAGCCGCCCCTGGGTCGTAGCTGCTCCTTGAAGCGCCGCCAGTTGCGAACATAGCCCATCGCGCCGAAGGCCATGCGCTGGGCCTGTTCGGGGGAGAGTTCGCGCACCACCTTGCCGGGCGCGCCCATCACCAGGGAGTTGTCGGGGATCTCCTTGCCTTCGGTGATCAGGCAGTTGGCGCCGATCAGGCAGTTCTTCCCAATTCTTGCGCCGTTCAGGATGATCGAGCCGATGCCGATCAGGCTGCCATCGCCGACGGTGCAGCCGTGCATCATCACCATGTGACCGACCGTCACGTTCGCACCGATGATCAGCGGCGATCCCGTGTCGGTGTGCAGCACCGAATTGTCCTGCACGTTGGAGTTCTCGCCGACGATGATCGGATCGTTGTCGCCGCGGAGTGTGGCGCCAAACCACACCGAGGCGTTCTTCCTGAGAATCACCCGACCCACCACGGCCGCGTTGGGTGCTATCCAGTATTCATCCTCACCCGGAAGCTCAGGAGCAACATCGCCCAAGTTGTAGACAGCCATTGTCACCGTTCCTTTATTCAGCTTCCGGTGTGATTTAACCGTTCATAAAGCACGTTAGGATCATTCTAGTCGGACGATTCGGAGGGGTGAAAGCCCCGCCGCGTCCCACCGGGCGTCGTCCGGCGTTCGGGCTCCCGCGAAACGGAGTAACGGGTGTCGCGTGTGTCAGTTGGGCGGCTCGAGCCGCCCGGTCCACCAGCGAAGTTGGGGCGGCCAGCCCCGGCGCGACTCCGCCGCCGATTCAAATCCACTCCAGTCGAAGGGCGATCCGATGTCGGACTCGCCCTTTTTTCATGCCCCCCAAGGAGGCCTTGATGACCAAGCGTGCCCTGAAGCGACAGCTGCGCGACGGAGCCCTGGACGCCAACCAATTCGGTGATGACGGCAAGGTGCGCCGCCTGCCGATCGACCGGGGGTGGTCGCCTCTGGCGGGGGTCGGCGGCGGCGACGACCGTGATCAAGCCTACCTGAAGACCATCAAAGCCAAGTCCCCGGGCCAGGAGCAGCTGATCAAGGCCATCGACCAGAAGAACCTGGTGCTGGCGCTGGGTCCGGCCGGCACTGGCAAGACCTATCTCGCCATCGCCAAGGCGGTGGAGGCGCTGGAGGCGGGCCGGGTCGGCCGCATCGTCCTGTCCCGCCCCGCGGTGGAGGCGGGCGAGTCGATCGGCTTCCTTCCCGGCGAGATGGAGGACAAGCTCGCCCCCTACCTGCGCCCCCTCTACGACGCCCTGTCCGACCGGCTCTCCATGAAGCGGGTGCGGGCGCTGATGGCCGAGGGCGCCATCGAGATCGCCCCCGTCGGCTTCATGCGCGGGCGCACCTTGAACAACGCCTTCGTCGTCATCGACGAGGCCCAGAACTGCACCTACGTGCAGCTGAAGATGCTGCTGACCCGCCTTGGCTGGCACTCGACGATGGTGGTCACGGGCGATCCGGCCCAATCGGACCTGCTGCCGGAGATGAGCGGCCTGGGGACGGTCGCCGACAAGTTCGAGGCGGTGGACAACATCGCCGTCGTCCGGCTGGCCGACCGCGACATCGTCCGCCACCCGCTGGTGGCCGAGATGCTCGGAGTTCTCTGAGGCCGATCGTCAGGACGCGGGGGCGCGCGCCGAGCGCCGGACGGCCTTGCCGAGCGCCTCCGCCACCCTGGGCATCACAACATCCCAGGCCGCGCCCAGCGGCCGGCGGAACAGGGTGAGGGTCGGGTACCAGGGCGAGTCGCTGCGCTCCAACAGCCAGCGGAAGTCCAGCCCTTCGGCCGGCACGAGGCAGAAGCAGGGCTTGCCGAGCGCGCCGGCCAGGTGGGCCGGGGCGGTGTCGACGCTGATGACCAGGTCCAACGCCTCGATTAGCGCGGCCGAGTCGCCGAAGTCTTCGAACATGCCGCCGAGGTTGAGGATCGGCTGATCGGCCGCCGGGCTGGCGGCCTCCGCCTCGCCGACGCCCTTCTGCAGGCTGACGAAGGTCACGCCGGGGACGTCCCATAGCGGGCGGAGGGTGGCGAGGCTGGGCAGGGACCGGTTCGCATCGTTCGCAAGCTCGGGGTTGCCCTTCCAGGCCAGGCCGACGTGGAAGCCGTCCTTCGGAACCCGCGGCGCCCAGCAGGCCCGCCGTTCCGGCAGGGCCGAAAGGTAGGGGACCCTGGCGGGGATGGTCTCCAGCCGCGTGGCGAACCGGTGCGGCAGCGACAACAGGTAGGTCCAGTAGTCGTGGGTCTCGATCTCGTGCACCCCGGCGGCCGGGACCAGGCGATCGATTCCCTCGAGGGTCGCCAGCAGCGGCTGCAGCGCCGGCTTGCAGACCACGGTCACCTTGGCCGCGCCCATCGCCTTCAGCATCGGCACGTAGCGGCAGAACTGGATCTCGTCACCGTGGCCCTGCTCGTACCAGACCAACAGGGTACGCCCCTCCAGCGGCTCGCCCAGCCACTGCGGGCAGCCGAAGTCGATGGGATCGGGCGCGCCCTTGCGGGTCGGATCGTAGCGCGCCTCGTAGAGGGCCCACCCCTCCTCGTAGCGGCCCATCGTCAGCAGCAGGCCCCCCAGCCGGAAGCGGGCCTCGGCGTGGTCCGGGTGGCGGCGCACCAGCTCGCGGAACGCCGCCTCGGCTTCGCGGTGGCGATGGCGCAGCGACAGCAGGTTGGCCAGCGACATGGCGATCGCCGCATCGTCCGGCGCGGCGGCGAGTCCGGCGCGCAACACCTGCTCGGCCTCGGCGTGCCGGCGCTCGACGTGCAGGAAGACGCCGAGGTTGCCGTAGGTCGGAGCGTAGGCGGGACCCGCGGCCAGCGCGCGGCGGTAGAAGCTCTCGGCCAGCGGGCGGGCCTGCAGCACCGTCGCAGCCAGGCCGGCGGCGTTCAGGGTCGGTGGGCGGGCGGCGGGCCCGAGCTTCTGGACAAGCTGCACCACGGCGGCGAACTGCTGCTGTTCCAGCAGCCGGTTGGCCTGATCGAAGGCGGGGTCGTGCTCGCCGTCCGCTGTCGGCTGGAGGGTGTCGCTCATCGCCGGCGCAGCCGTCGGCCGTTAGGGCAGGTCCTCCGCCAGAATGGCCATCTCGAACATGTAGGAGCCGTCCTCGTCCTCGTCCTGGAAGACGACGCCGACGAACTCCTCGCCCACATAGACCTCGGCCGAGTCCTTCTGCTTGGGACGCGGCACCAGCTTGATGCGCGCATTGGCGAAGGTGCCGCGCAGGTGGCCCTCGATCTTCCGGATGGCTTTTTCGTCCACGACTGCGCGCTCCTAGGTTCTCGCTTGCGGCGCGAACCTAGCTGGTCGAAGCGTCGGGGAAAACCTCAGATCACGTAGTCGTAGACCGCGTCGGCGAGCGTGTGGTCCATGCTCCTGGCCGGCTCCTCGCAGGTCGGGCAGTTGACCAGCCGGGCCGGCACGCCGGCCGCGGTGCAGCCGGGGGGCACCGGCTTGAGCACCACCGAGCCGGAGGCGATCTTGGCGTAGTCGCCGATGGTGATGTTGCCCAGCACCTTGGCGCCGGCGCCCAGCAGCACGCCCTTGCCCACCTTCGGGTGGCGGTCGCCGCGCTCGGCGCCCGTGCCGCCCAGGGTCACGCCGTGCAGCATCGAGACATCGTCGCCGACCACCGCCGTCTCGCCGATGACGATGCCGGTGCCGTGGTCGAAGAAGACGCCCGAGCCGATCCTGGCGGCGGGGTTGATGTCGGTCTGGAACAGCTCGGAGGAGCGGCTCTGCAGGTGGAACGCCATCGCCTCGCGCCCCTGCTTCCACAGCCAGTGGGCGACGCGGTGAGTCTGCAGGGCCATGAAGCCCTTGAAGAACAGGAACGGCTGGACGTAGCCCTTGCAGGCCGGGTCGCGTTCGAACACCGCCTTCAGGTCGGCTTCGGCGATCTCCACCAGGCTCGGATCGGCCTCGTAGGCTTGACAGGCGATCTCGCGCATCGTCATGGCGCCCAGCTCGTGGTCGCCGAGCTTGCGCGCGAGCTGGTAGGACAGCGCCCCGCCAAGGCCGTCGTGCGACAGGATCACGGTGTGCAGCAGGCTGGCCAGGGCCGCCTCGGTCTTGGCCACGCGGGCCGCCTCGTTGCGCAGCGCGGCCCAGACGGGCGGCGGCGCTGAGGGATCGATCACTTCCAGACGCTGGCTCATCGGCTCCTCCCGGCCCATGGGCGGTCTCCCTATCCTAGCATGGCGCGCGAGAGCGCGTCCGGCAAAGCCCTTTCCCTGGCCATATGGTAGGCCCGGAGCAGCATCGCCACCGTCATCACGTCGGGAAGTTGACCGGCGAGCGCGGCCTCCAGCGCTTCGCGGAAGGGAACGCGCACCAGGGCCAGCTCCTCGGTCTCGTCAGGATCGGTCGGGACGGGGCTCAGCCCCGTCGCGATGTAGCCGATCGCGATTTCGTCGGTGATAGCATTGGAGAGTTGCACCTTCATGACCGGCAGCCACTGCGCGGCTTCGAGCCCGGCCTCCTCGCGCAGCTCGCGTTTGGCGCTCTCCAGAGGATCCACGTCCCTCGGCCCGCCGCCCTCGGGGATCTCCCAGCTGTAGTCGCGGTGGGCGAACCGGTGCTGGCCGACCAGCACGGTGGAGCCGTCGTCGAACAGCGGCAGGACCGCCATCGCCAGGTTCTTGAAGCTGACCACGCCGTAGATCGCCGACTTGCCGGTCGGCGCCACCGCCTGGTGCTCGGTGACGGTGATCCACGGGTTGTCGTAGACCAGCCGCTCTGAGACGCGTTTCCAGGGTTCGCCGTGCGGCCGCAGCCAGCCAGGTTCTTGCGACATGTTCTCATCTAGCCTTGCCGAGCCTGCCTTGTGGGCCAATAAGAGCCTTCACACAACGCCGTCGCCTTGAGACGCCCCTTGCCCCTGCCCCTTCCCGAACCGCCCGCCTTCGGCGAGCCCGTGCCCCAGAGCCCCGCCCCGGAAGTCCTGCACTTCCTGGCCCGGCGCCGCTCGATCTCGGCCGTGGCGCTGGCCGAGCCGGCCCCCTCGCCTGCCGAGCTGGAGGCGCTGCTGAAGATCGCCGTGCGGGTCCCGGACCACGGCAAGCTGTCGCCGTGGCGCTTCGTGGTGCTAAGCGGCGAGGCCAAGGCGCAGGCGGCCGCGCGCCTGGAGGCGCTGGCTGCGGGCCGCGGCGATGCGCGCTCGGTCGCCAAGCTCGCCAAGCTGAAGATCCCGCCGATGGCGGTGGTCGTGGTCTCGCGCGCCCGCCCGGGGCTGGAGATTCCAGAGTGGGAGCAGCAGCTGTCGGCCGGCGCGGTCTGCACCCTGCTGCTGATCAGCGCCCAGGCGATGGGCTACGGCGCCAACTGGATCACCGACTGGTACTCCTACGACGCCGAGGCGCGGGCCATCCTGGGGCTCTCGCCCGAGGAGAGGATCGCCGGCGTGGTGATGCTGGGCGCCGC
>NZ_DATAGM010000151.1:0-32441 GCF_036263695.1 Phenylobacterium sp. | reverse complement strand
CGCGCGCCTCGGCCTCCCGGATGGCGCGGGTGGCCTCCACCCCGTCCATGCGCGGCATCTGGGCGTCCATCAGGATCAGGTCCCAGGGCTCGGCGCGCCAGGCGGCGACGGCCTCCAGGCCGTCGGAGACGATGTGCGGCGCGATGCCGAACTGGCCCAGCAGGGTGCGCAGCACCAGCTGGTTGACCGGATTGTCCTCCGCCGCCAGCACCCGCACCGCCCCGAACTCCGGCTCGCCCGCCGGGGCCGCCGCCTCCAGTTCGCCGCCGCCAGCGCGCACGAACGCCAAGGGAAGCGCGACGGTGAAGGTGGAGCCCTTGCCGGGCACGCTCGTCACCGAAATCTCACCGCCCATCAGCCGGGTCAGCTCGCGGCAGATGGAGAGGCCAAGGCCGGTGCCGCCGTACTGGCGGGTCGTCGAGCTGTCCGCCTGGACAAAGGGCTCGAACAGCTGGGACTGTCGGTCCTTGCGGATGCCGATACCCGTATCGGCGATGGTGAACTGCAGGGCCTCGCCCGCCCGGGCGAGGCCGATCCGCACCTCGCCCGCGTGGGTGAACTTCACCGCGTTGGAGACCAGGTTGGCCAGCACCTGGCGCACCCGGCCCGCATCGCCCAGGTAGAGCCCTTCCGCCTCGGGGGCGATCTCCACCTCCAGCGGCAAAGCCTTGGCCGCGGCCACCGCCGAGAAGGTCGCCTGCACCGCCCGTACGACCGCGGCCGGGTCGAACTCGGCCCGATCCAGCTGCAGCTTTCCAGCCCCGATCTTCGACAGGTCCAGCACGTCGTCGACGATGGCCAGCAGGCTCTCGCTGGACTGGGCGACCACCTGCAGCCGCTCGCGCTGCACCGGCGGCAGCTCGTCCTTCGCCATCGCCTGGGTCATGCCCAGGATCCCATTCAGCGGCGTGCGGATCTCGTGGCTGACGGTCGCCAGGAAGACGCTCTTGGCCTCGTTGGCGGCCTCGGCGGCCATCCGCGCGTCGATCAGTTCCTGCTCGTTGCGCTTTTCCTTGTCGATGTTGCGCACCGCGCCGACGAAACCGACGATTTTACCGGCCTCGTCACGAACCGCCTCGGCGGCGCTCTCCACCCAGTGCATGCCGCCGTCCCGACGGACATGGCGGTGCACCACCTGCAGCGGCGGCCCGCCGGCCAGGTGGGCGTTCCACAGGGCCTGCGCCTTCGGCAGGTCCTCGGGATGAACCGGATCCCACAAGGTCTGGGCTGCGGTGGCGTAGTCCCCGACTCCGGCGCCGGAATTCTCCCGAAAGGCCTGCTGGCGGCTGTGGTCGAGCTCCCAGACCTTGATCCCTGACAGGCGGGTGGCCAGCCGCAGCCGACGCTCGGTGCGCGCCGTCTCCTCCAGCGCCGCCTGCATCTGGGCCGCGGTCGCCTCGAGCTCCATCGCCATGTTGGCCCGCGTGTAGTCGTCGCCGAGGATCGCGGCCAGCGCCTCGAAGTGGCGCTGCAGGGTCTCGTCGTAGGACCGCACCTTCATGTCGATGGCGATCAGGGCGCCCAGCACCTCGCCATTGCTCATCACGGGCGCGCCGAGGAAGGCCTTCACGTTCGGGCTTGCCGGCGCCAGTCCGTGCTCCAGCGCGACGGCATCGGTCTCGAAGTCGGCGATCCAAAGCGGCTTGGCGGTCCGCATCACATAGCGGCTGGGGAAGTTCTTAGCCGTATCGCCCTTGAACGGCTTGGTCCGCGAATTCCTGCGCGTGGCGCGCCAAACCACGTCGGCGCCATAGCCGGCGTAGACCGCGGTGGCCAGCTGCACTACGCGCTCCGCCGTCGGCCGGACGGCGTCCAGCGGAAGGGACTTCGGAACCAACTGCACCCCCCGGGCGGCTCACAACGGTCGCCTCATATAGCGTTGTAAGCTTAAGCGATTTCCCTATGCAGCCGACGGACGGCCGCGCACTTGCGGCGGTGGAGGTCGGCCCGAGACGGGGCCCTCCCTCGCCTTGTCGTAAGGGGCGATAGACGCCGTCACGAGCGGCCCCTGGCCGTCGAAGTCCAGGTGTCTCGAAACCCGCCCGCGCGTTAGGCTGGCTTCCGGTTCACCCCCCGACTCCGGCGCCTGCCCATGACCCACGATCATGACGACGAAGACGACGGCGGCGGGTTCGATGTCGACGACTGGCGGCGCCTGAAGCCCTTCGCCGGCGCCGTCGCCACCCTCGACGACGTCCAGGTCGGCCGCGCTGTCTTCGCCCTGGCCGACACCACCGACCCGCGTCCCCTGCCCATGGACCTCCCCCAGCCGCTGATCTGGTGGGAGGAGGACGGCGAGCAGGCGGCCATCGCCGTCCAGGCCGAGGCCCACACCGGCGCCGGCGGCGAGCTCATGGAGGTGCTGGGCCTCATCCTGCCCGACGGCGGCTCGGCCGTGGCCCTGCTGGAGGATGTCGACCTTGTCGACGACACCGACCCCACCTGGCGCGACCTGGTCGCCCGCGCGGTCGACGCCGCCGACGAGGACCTCTAGACCCGGGGCATGACCAACCACCCCGCGTCCGCCGTCCCCATCGCCCAGATCCGGCTGGCGCTCGACGACGCGCCGGGCGAGGGCCAGCCGCACCCCGCCCATGACATTTCCGCCGCCGCCCGCATCGGCGACACCCTGTTCCTGGGCGCCGACGAGTGCGCCGATCTTGAGGTCCTCGACCTGGTCGGCGAGGACTTCGCAGCCCACCGCCGCATCCGCCTGGGCGAGGCCTTCGACCTGCCCGGCGGTCCGGACGAGGAGATGGACATCGAGGGCCTGGCCGTCGACGCTGGCTGGCTGTGGGTCACAGGCTCCCACAGCCTCACCCGCAAGAAGCCGAAGAAGTCCAAGCCGCTGGACGACCACGGCCTCGCCCGCCTCGCCCACCTCAAGCAGCGCCCCAACCGCATGTTCTTAGGCCGCCTGCCGCTGATCGAGACGAGCCAGGGCCGCTGGGACGTGGCCCTGGCGCCCCTCCCCGACGGCCGCCGCCCCCAGATGCTGCCGATCGGCAAGCACGGCAGCGACCTCTACAAGGCCCTGAAGAAACACCCCCTCCTCGGCCCCTTCTGCGCCCTGCCCGCCAAGGAGAACGGCCTGGACGTGGAGGGCCTCGTCGTCGACGGCGACCGCGTGGGCCTGGGCCTGCGCGGCCCCGTCATCAACGGCTGGGCCCTGATCGTCGAGGCCCACATCGCCCCCGCCTCCGAGACGCCGGACGAGGCCGACCTCGCCCTCGCCGGCGACCTCAAGCTCCACGTCCTCGACCTGGCCGGCCTCGGCGTCCGCGACCTCAAGCGCCGCGCCGCCGACGTCCTCATCCTTGCGGGCCCCACCATGAAGCTTTCCGGCCCCGCCCGCGTCTACCGCTGGCCCGGCTGGACCACCCCCGTCCCCGCCGACCTCCTCCACCGCCCCGAAGCGGTCATCGAACTCCCCCACGGCCAGGGCGCCGACCACCCGGAGGCCCTGGCTCCGGTGCGGCATGGGGGAAACGAGGCGCTGCTGGTGGTGTGCGACACGCCCTCGCCGGAGCGGCTGGCCGGCGGCGCGGTGGTGGCGGATGTGTTTGGGGTGGAGGGCTAGTCGAGGCGCACGCGACTAGTCGCCGTGAGGCTTGGCCAGCCAGCTGAGCGCGAAGACCGCCGCGGCTGCGGCGAGCACCACCGGGATCATCACCCCGAACACCTGGCCGGCGCTGTAGCCGGCGCCGCGCAGCTCGCCCGCCACCAGCGGGCCGGCGATGGAGCCCAGGCGGCCCACGGCGACGGCGGCGCCGGAGCCGGCGGCCCGCACCTGCGGCGGATAGAGCGAGGGGATCACCGCGTAGAGGGAGTACTGCGCGCCCAGCAGCAGGAATCCGGCGACGCCGGAGAGCGCCAGCACGGCGGCGAGCTGGCCGGCGGCGGCGAGCGCGCCCATGGCCAGGGCCAGCAGCAGGAAGGTGAACGTCACCGGCCAGCGGTAGCCGGCCCGGTCGACCACGAAGCCGAGCAGCAGGGCGCCGGCGATGCTGGTCAGGTTGAAGGCCAGCGCCGCGGACGAGCCGGCGGCCGGCGTCAGGCCCTTGGCCACCACCAGCGTCGGCAGCCAGTTGAGCATCAGATAGAGCACCACCAGGGTCATCACGAAGACGACCCACAGCAGCACTGTGGGCGCGGCGCGCCCCTGGCCGAACAGGCCGCGCCAGGTGCTGCGGTCGGCGCCTTCCTTGTGCTCCGGCCGGGTCTCGGGCAGCAGGAAGAAGACCAGCGGCAGGAGGATCAGCGGGACGACCCCGCCGATCATGAAGATGCTCCGCCAGGCCAGGTCGTCGCCCATCAGCCGCGCGAGCAGAGAGACCGCCGCCCCGCCCGCCGGCATGCCGCAGAACATCATGGTGACGGTGGCGGCGCGGCGTTTGGGGGCGCTGATCTCGGCGGCGATGGCGATCAGGTTGGGCATCGCCCCGCCGAAGCCGAGGCCAGTCAGGAAGCGGGCCCACAGCAGGGCGTCGTAGCCCTGGCTGACTGCGGTGACGATCGAGAAGAGGCCGAACATCGCCACCGAGATCAGCAGCACCGGCTTTCGGCCCACACGGTCTGCGAACCAGCCGCCGAGCACCGCGCCGATCACCAAGCCGATCATCGCCGCGCTGGCCGCCCAGCCCTGTTGGCTTGGATCGAGGCCTAGATCGGGCGCCAGCTTTGGCGCGGCCACGCCGAAGGCCTGGATGTCGAATCCCTCGACCGCCGCGATCAGGAAACAGATCAGGATGATCAGGCTGGGGCCTGCGCGCTCCCGCACCGCCTGCGCCGTCACGCTCGCCTCCCCTTCGCCTGACCGGCACGTCGGCCGCCGGATGGTGGCTTGAACCTCCAATGGATCTATCGCCAGGGCAAGGCTGCGGGCGCCGCGCCGACTGTGTCCGTGCCGTGGGCTGGTGGGAGAAGAGCAGCCCCTCTACAGATCTGGCGCACCTGAAGGCCTCCGGCGTGGGCGTCTATGCTGTGGCCAACCGGGACGAGGCGGGGACGCGGCACGGCGCCCCCCTCACCTTCCGCAACCTCGGCGAAGGCCAGGCCAAGCTGCTGATCGGCCCCGCCACCCACTGCGCCTCGAGGTCCGGCTGACGTTCAGCTTCACCAGCCCTGACGGGACGCCCGGCGCCCCGGTGCAGGTGCTTCGCGGCGGCAGGACGGAGTCGAGGCTGGTGCTGCCGGTCGTGAGGTAGGGCGGCTAAGGCAACATCGCGATCAGGAACACCGCCAGGATCGAGAGTGCGTCGCAGGTGACGCCCACCGCCGCCCAGGCCGCGCCGCGGCCGAGCGGCCGCGACAGCGTCTGGGCCGAATCGCCACTGCTGCGGGCCGCGCGGAACCAGTTTAGCGCGGCCATCAGGTAGGCGGCCGCGCCGGCCACGTTCAACAGCACTACGAACAGGCCCAACACCCCAGTGTAAGTAGATGCGGCCGCGCAGGTTCCGCTTGCGACGTGGCCGTCAGAAGAACCCCTCCGGCATCTTTGGGGTCGCGTCTTCCAGGAAGGGCGTGACCAGGGCGGCAAGTATGTCGGGCTCGGCCATGATGCCGATGTGGGAGGCGCCGGGCAGGACCAGCAGCCGCGCCGGCGGCGGAGCGGTGAGGAAGCCCTGGGCGGCCAGGGCCGGCGCGCCGCCGCCGCGCATGCGGAACATCTCCACCGCGTGCTCGGGCGCAACCACGTCGTAGTCGCCCATGACGATCATGGTCTTGTGCGTGAGGGCGCGCATGGCCGGGCCCCAGTCGAACGGCGTGGCGTCCAGCACCTTCAGCTTCTCGACCAGCTTGGGGAAGTCCTGGGGGCGGGGCGCCAGGCGGTCGTACTCGCGGCGCATGGGGGTGTTGGCGAACACCTCGGGGGTGATCTGGGCGATGCCGGCGAGCACCTCCGGGTACATGGCGTCGAGCCGGGTGCTCGCGGAGACCGCGACAAGCTTGCCGACCTTGCCCGGGTGGCGGACGGCGAGCTGGATCGCCGCGGCGCCGCCCATGGAGTAGCCAAACACGTCGGCTTGGCGCACGCCGGCGGCGTCCAGCACCGCGGCGGCGTCATCGGCCAGCCGTTCGTAGGTGATCGGGCCGGTCCCGTCCCCGGTGCGCCCGTGGCCGCGCTGGTCGAGCACGATCACCGGCCGGGTGCGGGAGAAGCGCTGGACCATCGGCGCCATGGCGTCGGCCGACATGTAGGCGCCGTGCAGGACCAGCAGCGGCGTCTTGCCGGACTTCAGGTCGCCATGGACGTCGTAGCGGACCTTGAGGCCCGCGACCTGCGCGACTGCGCTCCGCTTGGCGGCGAGGGGCGCGGCGGCGGCCGGCGCCTGCGGCTCGGCGGCCTGGGCGGCCGGCGGGGCCGCCACGGCGGCGGCGCCGAGGGCCAGAGCGAACCAGAGATCGATCGGCTTGAGCATAGTTACGGCTCCTTATGGCTGTGTCGCCCGTAGGACGGTTGAGCTGGGCCATCGCCGACATCTGGCGTCGGCGAAATTCGGCGGCGATCAGGACGGGCGATGCTCGCCGCTCACTTCGCGCAGGCGATCGACGAGCAGCCGTGCGGCCGGGCCCAAGGCGACGTCGGCCCGACAGGCGACAAAGACCCGCACGTAGGTCTCTCCGCTCGGAGCGAACTCAGCGACCGGCAGCCGCACGAGGCGGCCGGCGGCCAGGTCGTCCTGCACCAGCCACAGGGGCAGGTTGCCCCAGCCGACGCCGCCGACGATCAGGGCGCGCTTGGTTTCGTTGTCGCTCACCCGCCAGGTTCCTGGCGAAAGCACCCCGAAGTCCTGGCCTGCGGTCAGCGCGGAGGGGTCCGGCACGACGATCTGCAGGTGACCGGCGAGCTCTCGGCGCTTCAGGGGCGCCTTGCGGCGGGCCCAGTCGGCCAGGGGATGGCCCGCCGATGCGACGGCGGCTCTGGGCAGGTCGCAGAGGAAGTCCAGATCGATGGCGGGGTCGGGGATGTCGGCGGCTGTCACCGCCAGGGTGCAGCGACGCTCCTGTAGGGCCGCGATGGCCGCGCCGAGGGGTGCGGTCCAGGTCTGCACCTGGACGGTCGGATAGGCCGAGTGCAGCGACCGCAGCGCGGCGGCGGCAAACGGCAACGGGAACTGGGGATCGAGGGCCAGGTCGAGGCGAGGCTCCAGCCCTTCGCCCAGCGCCCGGGCGTGGGCGCGCAGGGCGTCGGCGTCCAGCAGCATCGCCTTGGCGTGGGCCAGCAAGGCACGTCCGTTCGCGGAGAGTTCCGGACGCCGTCCGGTGCGGTCGAACAGCGAAACCCCCAGCTCAGATTCGAGCCCCGCAATGGCGTAGCTGACGGCCGACTGGACGCGCCGCAGGCGGACGGCCGCGGCGCGGAAGCTGCCGGTCTCTGCAACGGCGACGAACACGCGGAGCTGATCGAGGGTGAGCGCATCGAGCATGATCTAATTCATAGATCAGATCGGCCGAAATTTCCGCAGTTGCGGCGATCGGTCCGACGCACGACCTGAAGCGTGAGACAGCACAGGAGACCCCGATGAAGCAGCTCTATCCCGACCTGTGGCAGACGCGCATGGAGCAGCCGCTGCCGAACGTGCCGGACCTGAAGACCCGGGCCTATCTGATCACGCGGCCGGACGGGAACCTGCTGATCTACAGCACCGGCCATGCGGACGAGCACGCGGCCATCGGAGAGCTCGGCGGGCTGCGGCGGCAGTACCTGTCGCACGTGGACGAGGCGGGCCCGGCGCTGGCCCAGATCCGCGAAGGGTTCGGCTCGGAGCTGTGGGGCCATACGGCGGAGGCGGAGGCGGTGCGACGCCGGGCGGGCGTTGCGCCCGACCGCACCTTCGAGGCCGCCGAGACCCACTTCGACGCGCTGGAGGTCCTGCCTTTGCCGGGGCATACAGCCGGCAGCACGGCCTACCTCTACCGCTCGCCCCACGGGCGACGGTATCTGTTCACGGGCGACACCATAGGGCGCGACGACAGCGGCGTCTGGACCGGCGGCCTGCTGCCGTTCAGCGACAAGGCGCAGCTGGTCGCCACCCTGCAGCGGATGGCCGACCTCGCGCCGGACGTGGTCCTCTCCAGCGCCTGGGGCGGCGAGCACCCCGTGGCCGAGGTGACGCCCCAGAGCTGGAGGGCGGCCGTCGAGGAGGCGCTGGCGCCGCTGATGACGGCCACCGCGTAGTTGTCACGGCCGTCGAGGATCTGGCCGGCTCGCAACAGCGCCCCGCGAGCCGCCAGCAAGCGGCGCCATGGCGCCGAACCTGCGCCGCTTGCGTCGCTGACGCGCGCGTCAGATATGTTGACTCAGGGGCGGCTGTCGTCCCGCTGGGCAGGGTTGAAAGATGGCGGCCGAGCAGTCTCCGGAGGCGGGCGCGCCGGACCGCAAGCCGCGGCCGCGCGGCCCGAACGCCGTGCGCCGCCAAACGACCCGCGACAAACTGCTGAACGCCACCATCGAGTGCCTGCACGAGCTGGGCTACCACCGCACCAGTACCGTGATCGTCACCGAGCGGGCTCAGGTGAGCCGCGGCTCCCTCCTCCACCAGTTCCCCACCAAGGCGGACCTGATGGTCGCCACCGCCCGCCACATCGCCCGCCAGAGGGCCGAGGCGCACGTCGCGGGCCTGAAGGGCGTGCCGGTCTCCATCGAGCGGATGGAGAAGCTGGTGGACATCCTCTGGGGCGAGGTGAACTCGCCCTCGGGCATCGCCCGGATCGAGATCATGCTGGCTTCGCGCAGCGAGCCGGAGCTGGCGGCCAAGTACGCCCCCATCGTCGACGAGCACAGCGAGATGCACCGGCGGGTAATCTGGCAGCTGGCCAAGGCGCTGGGGGTGAAAAACCGCGCGCCGATCGACGCGATGGTGCAGCTCTACGCCGCCTCGATCCGCGGCCTGGCGATCGACGCCCTGTTCCCGGAGAGCCGGGCGCACGTGCAGGCCGCGGTGGAGTTGCTCAAGCAGGCCCTGGTGGACATCATCAAGCGCGAGGTCGCCGCGGCGCGGCGGGCGGAGATGAAGGTGGTGGAGGAGTAATCCTAAGACCTCTCCCTCCGCTCGCGGTCTCAGGAACGAAAAAGCCGGGCCTTTGAGGGGCCCGGCAGGTGTTCGGGAGGGTGGGCGGCCGGCAAGGCGGCCGCCCCGTCACACTCAGAAGCGGAAGTGCACCTCGGCCCCGAAGGTCCGCGGGAAGTTGAGGATGACCGTGCGGCGCGGGCCCACGGCCGACGGCGAGGTGGCCGTCGAGCTCTGATAGGCGACCTCGTCGAAGGCGTTCTTGACGTAGGCGATCAGGGTGTAGCGGTCCTCCGCGTCCCGCCACAGCAGGCGGAAGTCGGCGATCTCGTTCGACGGCGATTCATAGATCGGGTTGGAGAAGATCGTGGACTGCTGGTCGCCGGTCCAGGTGTAGCTGCCGTTGGCGGTCAGCGAGCCGGCGCCGAACTCCCAGGTGTAGTTGCCGCCCACGGTGAACTTGTGCTCCGGCGACAGCGGCAGGCGGTTGCCGACCAGGGTCTGCGGCTGGTTCAGGTTGGCGAGCGGCGCCCCCGTCGGCCGGGCCCCCGGCGCCAGCGCCCGGGGATCGGCGGTGTCGACGAAGCAGCAGCCTTCGGCGACCTTTGCGTCGAGGTAGGCGTAGTTGCCGTAGAGCTGCAGGTTGTCGATCGGCGACCACTGGCCTTCCAGCTCGATGCCCTGAACCTCGGCGTCGAGGTTCAGGAAGCGGGTGCCGGTGATCGAGCCGAGCGGCACGGTCAGCGGCGCCTGGAAGCCTCGATAGTCGGAGTAGAAGGCCGCGGCGTTGATCTGGAACTGGCCGCCGAAGGTCTTCTTGGCGCCGATTTCGAAGGAGTCGACATACTCCGGATCGACGATGGGATCCGGAGTCAGGCCGTTGGACCCCAGCCAGCCGCCCGACTTATAGCCCCGGCTGTAGCGGGCGTAGAGGTTGGTGTCGCCGTCCGGCTGCCACTGGACGCCCAGGGTGCCGGTCCAGGCGTCCCACTCGCCCGACAGGTTGCGGCGCAAGCCGCCCTCGGGATTGGCGAAAAGGTCGGCGGTGGAGGGGTTGGCCGCGCAGGAGGCGATCGTCAGGCCGCCGCAGACCTGCTGGGTGGTCAGGTCGAACGAGAAGCCCTGGGCGACCGAGAGCGGGATGCCCGCGGCGGTCAGGCCCTGCAACGCGGAGGCGAGCGGGACGCGGGCCACGTAGCGGGCGATGTCGTAGCCGTCCTTCTTGTCGACGGTGTAGCGCAGGCCCGCAGTCAGGGTGAAGGTCGGGGCGAACTCCCAGTCGATCTGGCCGAAGGCGGCGTAGGACTTGGTCTCCAGGTGGCCATCCACGTAGAGGAAGGCGCCGCGCGGGTTCGGCGGCACGGTTCCGCCGGCCAGGCTGATCGGGTTGAACATGCCCGGATCCCCGACGACGCGGATGCCCTGCGGCTGGTCGTACTCCTGGTAGTACTGGAAGACGCCGACGATCCAGTTGAGCGGGCCGTCGCTATTGGACGACAGGTTCAGCTCGTTCGAATACCAGCTCTGCCGCTCTTCGTAGAAGGTGCGCGCGTCGGTGGAGACGTTGGTCGCCTGGAAGGCGGTCAGCGGCCCTGGCCCGTCGAGGTCCGGGATGTTGAGCGTCTGCGGCCCGATCCGGTTCGAATAGTCGGAATCCGACGAGGTGTTGTAGTCGTACTGCTGGTAGCCGCCGAGGTACTTCAGGGTCGCCCAGCCGAGGTCGTGGGTGACGTCGAAGTGCAGGCGGTGGTGGTTGTCCAGCGAGCCGTAGGCGCCCCAGTTCACGTTGATCGTGTAGGGGTCGTTGACGGCCGGGTTCGTCCCGGTGAAGCCGAGGGTGGTGTTGTAATAGAGCGCCGAGGTGCCGGTGCCGGTGAACGAGGTGGTGTCGTACGGCGTGATGATGGCGTTGAGCGTGTTGCCGACGCCGTAGCTGTCGTCCCAGTCGAACTTGGAATAGCGCAGGCGGGCGACGGTGTTTTCGCCGAGGTCGGCCTCGAGCTGAGCCTCGATCATGTAGCGGGCCACTTCGCCCGTGTCGCGGGCCGGCCCGAGGTTCTCGATGAAGCCCTGGTTGCGACGCTCGATGGAGCCGCCGAGCAGGAAGCGCAGGTTCTCGGCGATCGGGCCGCGGACCAGGCCGTCGATCCGATAGCTCTCGTAGTTGCCGACGAGGCCGCGGATCTCGCCCTCGAAGTCCTCCGTCGGCCGCTTGGAGATGACGTTCATCGTGCCGCCGATCGAGTTGCGGCCGTAGAGGGTGCCCTGCGGGCCGCGCAGGATCTCCGTCCGCTCGATGAACAGCGGCGGGGTCGAGGCGTCGGCCATCGAGTTGGAGAAGATGCCGTCGGAGTAGAGGGCGACGGACGGGTCGGTGCCGATTGCGTTGGTCAGGCGCCCGAAGCCGCGGATCGAGAGGCGGTCGTTGTTGGTGTAGCTGAGGCTGGGCGTCATCCGCGCCAGGTCCTCGACGGTGTTCACCCCGAGGACCTCACGGCGCTCGCTGGTGTAGGCGGTCACCGCGACCGGCACGTCCTGAAGGCTCTGCTCGCGCTTCTCGGCGGTGACGACGATCTCTTCGAGCGTGGAGCCCTCGTCCTGCGCCAGCGCCGGCGAAGCGCTCAGGGCCGCGAAGGACGCGCCCAGCAAAAGGAAGCCGCGCAGCGGCGTGCGTTGGAACATAGATCCCTCCCATGACTCGGCCTGTTGGCCTTGTGGTTGGGCGGGAGAGTGATCGACCCGAACGGCGTTCGGATAGGACTATTTCGCGACAGCTGCCCCGGCGAGCGAGGAGTTCGCGCCAGAGGCGAAGATCGCCTCCAGCCCCGCCAGGGCCGCATCGAGGGCGCTGCGCCGCGGCGGCTCGCCCGGGGCGCCGCGGGAGAAGCCCACCGCGGCGATGCCCCGGCCCCAGGCCCAGATGGCCATCGCCACCTGCTCGGAGACCGCGGGCGAGGTGCGCCGGCCGGCGCCGATGGGAATGGCTTCGGCGATGACCTGGAAGGCCCGGTCCTCGGCGTCCATGACCTCTGGGGTGCGGCCCTGGTCGACGGACTCGAACATCAGCCGGTAGAGCGCCGGCCGGTCGCAGAGGAAGCCGATGTAGGCGTACCCGGCGGCGCGCAGGCCGCTGGCCTCCCCGCGGTGCTCGAGGGCCTCGCGCATCCGCCGGGCGAGCTCCTCGAAACCCTCCACGGCGAGGCCCGCCAGCAGGGCGTGCTTGGACTCGTAGTGGTGGTAAATGGTGCCGAGCGCGACGCCGGCCCGGATCGAGATAGCCCGCAGGCTGAGCGCCTCCTTGCCCTGCGCCTCCAGGATGTCGCGCGCCGCCGTCAGCAGCTGACTGCGAACATTGCCGAGGTGGTAGCAGGACCGCGGCGGGTGGGGCCGGACTTGCGGTTTCGCGCTCATATTCAGAGCCCTCTCTCCCCGGCAGCTTCAGTGAACACTGATAACTTGGCAATAGGGGATGTTGCGAGGGCCGATTGATGGCGTCGCAGCCTTCCCCTTGGCCCCTAACTCTCCCGCGGAGCGTCGGGAGGGGGCCGCCCGCCGAAATTCACCAGAAATTAGGGACGAAACTTCACCGAGCTTCAGAACTCGTCCGGCATCCTGGGGGCTCGGGGAGAGCTGACGGGGCCCATCGAAGCATGTCGACGCCAGGTCTGGAGCAGGCCAGCCGGCTGAGCCGGCCGCTAGGTTACCGCGGGCAGATCCTGGCCTTGGCGGCGCTGGCGGCCAGCCTGCCGCTGCTGCTGCTGGTGGCGAGCGGCGACGGCGCCTCTCTGGCGTTCGCGCTGGCCGGGGTCGGGCTGGCGCTGACCGCGCTGGCCCTGCGGCTGCGGCCGGTGGACGCCGCGGCGCGGCTGCTGCGCGAGCTCACCCGGGTCGGCCAAGGCGAGGCGGCCGGCTCGCCCCGGTTCGGCAGCGCCAACCAGATGTTGGCCGACGTGCGCCAGATCGCATCGACGCTGGAGGCCCTGCGCCACCGCCTTTCCAACCGCCACCCGCTGACCGAACTGCAGACCCGCGAGCCCTTCCTGGCCGGGCTGCAGGACCACCTGGACCAGAGCACCTCCGCCGTGGTGCTGGGGGCCATCCGGTTCGGCGACTACGACCGCCTCGCCGCCTTCGACCAGACCGCCGCCGACAAGGCTCTGAAGGCCTTCGCCGCCCGGCTGCAGGAGGCGGTCGGCCGGCAGCGGCCGCTGGCCCAGGTGGACCGCGACTGCTTCGCCATCTGGTTCAAGGAGCTAGGCCCCGAGACGGCGGCCTCGGAGCTGCAGGCGATCGCCTATGTGCTCTCTCAGGAGATCCGCCCCGAGGACCTGAAAATCTCGCCGGACGTGGGCGTCGGCGCGGCCATCTTCCCCGACGACGCCGCCGACGCGGCGACCCTGCTGACGCGCGCCTACGCGGCGCTGCCAAAGCCCGGCCAGCCGGCCAAGGCCCTGAGCTTCTTCTCGCCGCGGTCCTCCACGGAGGCGCGGGAGCGCTACGCCCTGGAGCAGGACCTGCGCACCGCCGTCAGCGGCGACCAGCTGCTGCTCTACTTCCAGCCGGTGGTGGATCTCTCCGAGCGGCGCTGCATCGGCGCCGAGGCGCTGCTGCGCTGGCGCCACCCCGAGCGCGGCCTCGTCTCGCCCGGCGAGTTCATGCCGGTGCTGGAGCAGTCGGGCATGATGGCCGAGGTGGGCCTGTGGGTGCTGAACGCCGCCTGCCGGGAGGCCAGGGCCTGGGAAGAAGCCGGGCTGATGGGCCTGAAGGTGGCGGTCAACCTGTCGGCGGTGCAGTTCCTGGATCCCGGCCTCAACACCATCATCGTGCGCACGCTGGAGCGGCATGGCCTGTCGCCGCACTCGCTGGAGCTGGAGCTGACCGAGACCGCCGCCATGGCTGACGTGGAGCGGACCCGGCGGATGTTCGGCGAGCTGCGCGAGCTGGGCGTCAGTGTCGCCATCGACGACTTCGGCGCCGGCTATTCCAGCCTGAGCTCCCTGCAAAGCCTGCCCTTCTCCAAGCTGAAGATCGACCGCGAGTTCGTCAGCCGGGTCGACGAGCGGCGGGAGGGCCGGGCGATCTGCACGGCGCTGATCGAACTGTCGCTGGGCCTGGAGATCGAGGTGCTGGCCGAGGGCGCCGAGACGCTGCCCGAGGTCCAGACCCTGCACGCCCTCGGCTGCAACCTGTTCCAGGGCTTCTATTTCGCCCGCCCGATGCCGGGCGCGGACTTCGTGCGGACCCTCAAGGATCCCGCCTGGCTCGAAGGCCTCGCCCCCGCCCCCGCGCCCAAGCGGCGCGCCCCGCAAAGGATCGCCCGATGAAGCTTCGCGCCCTGCTGCTCAGCGCGCTCGCCGCCGGCTCCCTCGCCGCCTGCGCCCAGACGCCGAAGGACTCGCCGATCGCGGTCGCCGCGCCAACCGCTCAGGCCGTGCCGGGCACGCCCGCCGAGCGCGAGCGCGCTGCGCTCGACCTGATGAACCAGGGGCGCGTCGAGGAGGCGCGCAAGGTGTTGGATGCGATGCTGGCGGACGATGCGGACAACGCCGTCGCGCGGCGGCTGATCGTCCAGCTCGACGCCGACCCCAAGGCGCTGATCACCGGCAAGGCGCAGCCCTATACGGTGGGGCCCGGTGAGACGCTGTCGATGCTGGCCGGCCGGTTCCTCGGCGATCCGCTGCTGTTCTATGCGTTGGCCAAGTACAACGGCTTCGCCGCGCCCTCGCACGTGCAGCCGGGCCACGTCATCCAGGTCCCCCGCAAGGTCCGCCCCGCGATGGTCAGCGCCAAGCCGAAGGCCGGATCGGGGCCCAGGACGGCCAAGGCGGTCGCGCCGGAAGCCCCCGCCGCGGGACCCAAGCGCGATACGGCGCTTGCGGCCCAGCTGCGGGCCTCGGGCCTGCAGCAGCTAAACAGCGGCTCGCCGGCCCGCGCGGTCACCCTGCTGCAGCAGGCGCTGGCCGCCGACCCCGGCAACCCGACCATCCAGCGCGACCTGGCCCGCGCCCAGCGCATCCAGGCGAGCCTGTCGCGCTGAGGGCCCAACTAAATACATCAATTGATCAAAGCCTTCCCTTAACCCTCATCGCCTAGCTTGCCGTCCGGGACGCGCCCCGCGAGGGCGCAAGTGGAGAGAGAGCCGGACCTTGCCCGAGCGCGTCGGCCGCTACGAAATCCGCGAACGCATCGGCCAGGGCGCCATGGCCGAGGTGTACCGCGCCTATGACCCCGGCATCGGACGGGATCTGGCGATCAAGCTCTTGAAGGGCGAGTTCCGCGAGAACGCCCAGTACGCCGGCCGCTTCCTGCGCGAGGCCAAGGCCGCGGGGGCGCTGTCGCACCCCAACATCGTGACCATCTACGACGTCGGCGAAGAGGGCGGCTATCCCTACATCGCCATGGAGCTGCTGGAAGGCGAGCCGCTGGACGTGGTCCTGGAGCGCTACGGCAAGCTGGCCCCCGACGACGTGCTGGCCATCGGCCTGCAGCTGACCGAGGCGCTGGCCTACGCCCACGGGCTGGGCGTCGTGCACCGGGACATCAAGCCGTCCAACATCCTGCTGGCCCCGGACGGGCGCGGGGCGAAGATCCTCGACTTCGGGATCGCCCGGGTCGCCGAGGCCCACGTGGACGAGGCCGAGACGCTGCGCACCCAGGCCGGCCAGGTGCTGGGCACGCCGCGCTACATGAGCCCGGAGCAGGCGCTGGGCCAGGAGATCGACGGCCGCTCCGACCTCTTCTCCACGGGCGTGGTGCTCTACGAGCTGCTGACCGGCCGACGGGCGTTCGACGGATCGAGCGCGGCGACGCTGGCCCTGCAGATCACCCAGCAGGACCCAGCGCCGATCGGCGAGGTCGCGCCGGACGCGCCGCGGGGCCTGCAGTTCATCATCAGCAAGCTGATGGCCAAGCGGCCGGACCGCCGGTTCGCCGACGGGGCCCAAGCGGCCGAGGCCTTCCGCCGCGAGCAGGCCGCCCTCGTCGCCGCCAAGGCCGAGGCCAGGACGCCGCGCCGGCGCCTGCCGCTGCAGGTCCGGCTCAGCCTCCTCATGGCCTCGGTGACCACCGCCGTGCTGCTGACCGGCGCCAGCGTGGTGGTCGAGCGGCAGTACGAGGCTATGGAGCGGATGGCGCTGACCTCCGGCACCGCGGTCGCGGCCTTCGTGGCCAGCAACGTCGCCCTGCAGGCGGCGGACAACGCCAGCCTGCCCGCCGCCGAGCGCGACTGGCTGCCGGTGGAAGCCTTCGTGAAGTCGGCGGTGGGCGATCCCAATATCCGGCGCCTCTCGGTCGTCGACGCCGAGGGCGTCGTACGCGCCTCCAGCGACCCGGCCCTGGTCGGCCGGCCGCACCAAGGCGTCGGGGCCGATCCGGTGCTGCAGAAGCAGGGCGAGGTCACGGTGACCCTGGCCGGCATGACGGGGGCGCAGGACCTGCGCTTCGTGCGGCCGATCACCTATGCGGGCCGATCCTTCGGCCTGGTGGACGTGAGCCTCTCCAAGGCCGACCTGGACGCAGCGGCGCGCCTCTCAAAAATGCTGATGCTCGCGCTGGGGCTTATCATCGTGATGACGGTGATCGGCGCGAGCTACGCGGTCGTTCGGGCCATCGCCCGGCCGATCCAGCGGCTGAAGGCGGCCCTCGACGAGGCGGCCGACGGCAACACCGACTTCCGCATCTCCCATTCCAGGTCCGACGAGTTCGGCGACCTGTTCGACGCCTTCAACCGGCTGACCGCCACCGTCGAGGCGCGGCTGGAGCCGGGCTCTGGGGCGCCCAAGCCGTCCGAACTGGACCAAGCGATCCGCGAGGACCGCACCGTCGTGATGGTGAAGGCATGAGCGCGGTCACCCTTCGCCTGTTCCACGAGACCGATCCGTTCCGGCAGCTAGAGGCGCGCACCCTGACCGAGGGCGAGCTGACGCTCGGCAGGGACGAGAGCGCGACCTGGGTCCTGGACGATCCGGAGCGGGCGGTGTCTCGCAAACATTGCGTGCTGACCCTCACCGACGGCGGCCTGGTGCTGCGCGACGTCAGCGCCAACGGCACCTTCCTGGGCCGCGAGCGGGTGCGCGCGCCCGCCGATGCGCCGACCAAGGTGGAGGTAGGCGAGACCCTGCGGCTGGGCCCCTATCTGGTGGTCGTCGACGCAGAAGGGCCGACCGAGGCGCCCGGCGCGCGCGGGACCGAGGCGTTCGACGCCCCCTTCGCCCACCCCCTGCTGCGGCCCGTCCAGGTCGACGACACCTCGCTGAGCGTGCCGACCGACTGGCCCAAATCCGCCGAGCCGCCGCCCAAGCTCGCGCCGTCCCACACCACCGGCTCGCTGCTCGACGCCTTCTGCGCCGGCGCCCGGCTGGACTCCTCCGCCTTCTCCGGCGAGGACCCGCACGAGGTGATGCGCCGCCTGGGCGTGCTCTACCAGCAGATGGTGCTGGGCCTCTCCGACCTGATGGACGAGCGGACCAGCATCAAGGCAGAGTACCGGATGGACCGCACCACAGTGCGGGCCGAGGGCAACAACCCGTTCAAGTGGGCGAGGCCCCAGCGGCTGGCGGTGGACCTGCTGAAGGACCGCAACGACGGCTTCCTGACCGGATCGGCGGCCGTGAAGTCCTCCTTCGAAGACGTGAAGAAGCATCTGCTCTGCCTGCTGGCCGGCATGCGCGGGGCGCTGATCGCCGCGCTGGAGGGGCTGAGCCCCGCCGAGGTGGAAGAGCGGATCAAGGGCGAGACGGGCCTTCTGAAGAACAAGGCGGCCCTGGCCTGGAACGAGTACGGTCGCACCTACGCTCTCTTCCTGGCCCAGGCCCATGACGACCCGGACAGCCCGATGAACCGCGAGTTCCGCGCCGCTTACGAGCGGCAGCTCAAGGCGCTCGACAACGGCGGCGGATCGAGTTGATCCGCCGGCTGGCCAGCCGCGCCGAGGCCGCCCGCGCCCTGGTCCTGTCGTCAGCCGGGCGCACCCACCAGGGCTGCGTTCGCAAGCTCAACGAGGACAGCTTCATCGAGGCGCCCCGGCTGGGGCTGTGGGCCGTGGCCGACGGCATGGGCGGCCACGAGGCCGGCGAGGTGGCCAGCCGCAAGGTCGTCGAGGCCCTGACCGCTCTCCCCGCCCCCGCCTCCGGCTTCGGCTTCGTCCGCGACGTCTCCGAGGCGCTGCAGGCCGCAAACGCCGAGCTCATTGAATACGCCGCCGGCCGCCACACCGACGTGGTGGGCTCCACGGTCGTGGTCCTGCTGGCCGTCGACGGCCATTACGCCTGCCTCTGGGCCGGCGACAGCCGCGGCTATCTCTGGCGCGGCGGCGCGCTCTCACCGCTGACCCGCGATCACAGCCTCGTCCAGGAACTCGTCGACAGCGGCGCCCTCACCCCCGCCGAAGCTCGTACGAGCCGCCGCGGCAACGTCATCACCAAGGCGGTGGGCGTCGATCCGGTGCTGGAGATGGACATGGCGCAGGGTCCGATGCGCCTGGGCGATGTCTTCCTGCTGTGCTCCGACGGCCTGACCGGCGTGCTGGAGGACGGCGAAATCGCCGCTCTGCTGGCGAAGGCGCCGGGGCTGGACGCGGCGGCAGAGGAGTTGATCGCGGCAGCGCTGGGCCGCGGGGCGCCGGATAATGTGACGGTGGTGCTGGTGACGGCGGAGGCGGGGTAAGCTCTCAGGCTGGGTCCGGAGCCATGCGACGAGCTTAGGACCGCACCGGACGCATCGCGCAAACCTGCCCCTCCTGACTACAGCCTGCCTTTGCGGCGAACATGAAGGTGGGAGCAGATCTGGACGAAGCACACGACGACGAAGGCAATGAAACAGGCGAGGAACTGCGTTTTGGTCAGGCTCTCGGTGAAAACATCCCAGAGGATGAGAAGCCACGCCGGCAATCCCACAGTGAAGGTCAGGATCTTAACCCACCGGGGGAGCACGGCCCATTCGAGGTCATACGCACGCTTTGCAAGCTCGCGCTGTTCCCCCGGGTCGGCCGACATGTCTGCACCCCCTCAGTGCCGGCTGTATCTATCCGGGAGGACTCAACAAGCAATGGCCGTTCGATAGATCCGCAGCGGAGCAACAGCGTTTCACACGCCGAGGGGACCGCCCGCCGGAGAGCGGGCGGCGGAGAGGGAAAGCCGCAGGCGTGGCGCGGCGGGCGGTTCACGCCGCGGCCCCGGACTTTGGCTCATCGCAAGTCGGAGCCTGTGACTTTCCCTCTCCACTAAGCGCTCTCCCGCTGCGCGGGAAAGGAAGGGAGCTCGCTACGGCGCCGGCGTACCCGGCACGCGGGTCGAGCCGGCGGGCGGGGCCACGTAGGCGGCCTCGACGCCGCGCTTGATCTCGAGCGGCGCGCCGATGTCGAGGTAGGCGGGGTCGGCGGCGGTGTATTTCGGCCAGTCGATCAGCCCGGGCGTGCTGGGATCGCCGGTCTTGGCGAACTGGGCCCAGATCTTCGAGAACTGGTCGGCGACCTTGACGTCCTCGTCATCGTGCTCCGGAGCGCGAACGGAGCAGCCGCCACCCCGGGCCAGGCCCTGGGTGGTGGGCGAGGTCAGGCCCACGGGGATGGCGCCGAACACGTAGGAGAGCTCCAGGCCGTGGAAGGCGACGCAGCCCTTTTCGCGTCGCCAGCCGAGCGGCAGCTGGGAGAAGTTGTAGACGAAGGTCGGCGCGCCCGAGGCGCTGTGCAGCTTCGCCATTTCCGGCACGTCGGAGCGCAGGGAGGCCTCGCCCTCGTTGGCGCCGACGATCAGCGGGACCTTGTTCTGCCTGCCCTGCGCGAACAGCTCGTGGACGGGCGCCGGGATCACGTCGCCGTCGACCACCACGCCGGCGGTGAACTTGCTCTTCGTGGCCGCGGCGAGCACGTCCTCCCACTTGGCCGCCCGCATGGCGGCGAGCCCGCCGGGGCCCTGCGGCGCGCCGAGCGCCTGGGCGAGCGCCACGCCGCGCGCCTCGGCGGCTTCCTTGGTGGTCGAGCGTTGAGGCATGACCAGGGCCGAGCCGCTCTGGACGATCGCCCGATGGAACAGGCCGGCGCTGAGCGGGCTGGCGAGCTGGGAGGTCACCTTCACCCCGCCGCCGGACTCCCCGAAGATGGTCACGTTCTGCGGATCGCCGCCGAAGGCTGCAATGTTGTCGCGAACCCATTCCAGCGAGGCGCGGATGTCGAGGGTGCCGTAGTTGCCCGAACCGCGCCCCTCGGCGGCCAGCGCCGGGTGGGCCAGGTAGCCGAAGGGGCCGAGGCGGCTGTTCACGGTCACCACGACGACGCCCTGGTTGGGCAGCTTGGGGTGGTTGTAGGTGGTGGAGTTGCCGGTGCCGGAGGTCAGGCCGCCGCCATGGTAGAAGACCATCACCGCCCGCTTCTCTCCCGGGCTCTTCGCGGCGGTCACCACGTTGAGATAGAGGCAGTCCTCGCTGATCGGGGCGCTGACGCCCATGTTGCTCGCCCCCTGCGGGCAACGATTGGGCCACTTGGTGGCGTCCCGCACCTGCGTCCACGGCTTGGCGGCCTGCGGCGGCTTCCAGCGCAGCTCGCCCACCGGCGCGCTGGCGTAGGGGATGCCGCGCCAGATGCGGGCCGTCGAGCCGGCGTCCGTCACCGTCTCGCCCCGCACCGGCCCGAGCCGGGTCTGGACGACGTCGCCGAGCGCGGCGCTCTGCGCCGCCGCGCTCGTTGAAAAGAGGAGCGCCGCTCCCAGCAGCGGCAGCAGGACCTTGATCATCGCGTTTCCTCGGTCGGGTTCCATCTTGTGTTGCAAGCCTAACCTTAGCTCCCGCGGCGGGGAAGCTGGATCGTTCGTCAAAGGTCGCAACCTACCCCCCCGCGGAGCGTCGGGAGGGGGACCGCGGTCCCAGCGGAGCGAAGAGCGCGGGGTGGAGGGGGCGGGCCACGGGCGCGGGCGGACGGACGGCTATCGGGCCTGGGCGGATGGAGCGGTTCGGGAATGCGGCTCGCCCCCTCCACCACCCGCTTGGCCGGGGCGGTAGGAGGGGTGGTTTAGGCCGTCACGCGGGGACGTAGGTCAGCCGGATGACCTCGTCGCCGATTCGGTCGGCGGCTTGCAGGCGGAGCGGGGGCCGGGGGGCGGCGAAGTAGGGTTTGCCGGAGCCGAGGACGACGGGGTGGAGGTAGATGCGGTACTCGTCGATCAGGTCGGCGAGGCTGGCCGCGAGCTGCGTGCCGGCGACCTCGATGCATCCGTCGAGCTCGGCTTTCAGGCGGCGGACCACCGCCTCGACGTCATCCGTGACCAGGGTCGCGTTGGGGCCCACCGACGTCAGGGTGCGGGAGGCGACCCACTTGTGCTGGCCTCCCCAAGCTTGCGCGTACTCGCGTTCCGGTGCGTCCCACTCCGACTGGTCCTCGTCCCAGTAGCGCATGATCTCATACATGCGCCGGCCATAGACGGCGCCGCTGACACTGCCGATGTCGTCGATGAAGTGGCGGAAGAGCACGGGATCGGGCGCGAACTTGTCGTGGTCGACGTAGCCGTCCAGCGACTGGTTCAACGCGTAGACGAGCTTGGCCATGCTGCGACCTCCTCCCAATGGTTTCAGAGCGTCACGTCGCGGCCGTCGTGGCCTGCGCCGGGCGTGAAGCTGCCCAAACCGATCCTGCTTTGCAAGCGGTTTGAATGCGCGGCCGAGTTGACCGCGCCGGCGGTTGCGGGCACGGGCGTCGCACTGGCGCTTGGGAGCCCGCATGGCCTGGCTGATCTACGTCCTCGCCGCGGCGGCGGAAATCGCCGGGTGTTTCGCGTTTTGGGCGTGGCTGAAGCTGGACCGCTCGCCGCTGTGGATCGCACCGGGGATGGCCTGCCTGGCGCTGTTCGCCTACCTGCTGACGCGGGTGGACAGCGCCGCCGCCGGACGGGCCTATGCGGCCTACGGCGGCGTCTACATCGCCGCCTCGATCGGCTGGCTGTGGCTTGTCGAGGGCAAGGCGCCGGACCGGTGGGACCTGATCGGCATGGGCATCTGCCTCGTCGGCGCGGCGGTGATCCTGATGGGCCCGAGATCCGCGTAAGCGGCCAAACTGGACGCGGCCGGCGGGGGCCTCGTGATCCTGTCGGACTCGGCGCCGCGCCAAGACTCGGCTGGCGCGCGCCACCGCTCGGGCAAGTTTCTTTCACCGGATTCGTCTTCACCGCGATTTCATGCGGCGGAATCGCAACTTAGCGCTACTGTGGTGCGCGAAGGATATGTCCTGGCGCGTCCCCAGATCTTCTCGGGAACTCCAGCGGACCGCCTCCCAAGATCGGACATCCCACATGCGAAACCTAGGGATTATTCCCTGCGTGGCCTTGCTCGCGCTGACGACGAGCGGCTGCGTTGCGCGCGGATCGGCCAAGCTCCAGCCGGGGATCGCGCTCGGCGGCCCCACGGCCAGCGACCCGTCGCGCGCCGGCGGCGCCGGCCTGGCCTCGTCGGCGAAGGGCGATAACTGGATCGCGGCCAATCATTTCGAAGAGGCCCGCGCGGGCTACGACAGCCCCCTCAACCGCTTCAACCTGGCCGCAGCTTACGAAAGCACTGGCCGGTCCGTGGAGGCGGCCGCCCTCTACCGCACCGTGCTGGTGGACGGCCGGCAGACCACCATCATGGTCAACCGGCTGGACGCCGATGCCGGGGGGCCCAATTCCAAGGTCAACCTGGCCGACGAGGCCCGGCGCAGGCTGGCCGTGATCGACGCCCGTCGCGGCCAGCTCGCGGCGCCGGAGTTTGTGGTCGGCGCGTCGGCGTCGCCGTTCGTCGGCGGCCCGGCGGGCGGGCGGGTGAGCGACGCCCAGGCCCTGCGGCTCGACGAGGCCGCCCGGACGGCGAATGAGGAATAGTACTCAGCCGTTCCATCTTATCCACATCGCAACATATCGCAGCGCTTAACAGCAGCTGACCTCGGGAGAATACAGATGACCACCGAACGGATTACTGAACGCAAAGATGGCGAAATCACCGAGCGGGTGGTGGAGCGCGACATGGGCGGGGCGACGACTGTGGTTCAGGGTGGGCCCGGCATCGGCGGCATACTGATCGGCGTCGCGGCGCTGGCGCTCGTGCTGATCATCGGCTTCTTCCTGATGAACGCCAGCCGCAACAACGACCGCAAGACTGAAGCGGTGACCAGCGCCGTCTCCGACGTCGCCGACAGCACGGCGGGCGCGGTGAAGAGCGTGGGCGACGCCGCCGAGAGCGTGGGCGACGCGGCCGAGAACGCGACCAAGCCGAAGAACTAAGCCGTCTGCGGCCCTACTCCAGCGGCGCGTCCGGCGACGGCTCGGCGGAGAGCGCCGCACGCACCCCGGACAGGCCCTGGGCGCCCAAGCACACGTTGATGGCCGCGACGAGGACCTGGGCGGCGGGCAGGCCGCCCTCGTCCAGGACCTGCCGGATCATGGGATTGGGCGGGAGGCTCGGCGTCCTCTCCCGCACCCAGATGGGGGACGGCGCGCGCCCGTCGGCGAGCCTGAGCTCGCGGAAGACCTCGTCCTTGCACTGCTGGGCGCGTACGACATAGCGCGCCGGATCGCCCCGCTGGGCGGCGTGCTGCTCAATGAGGATGTGGGCGACAGCCGGCGCCGCGGCGGCGGGCGCGGCGGCGCATAGGCTTGCCAGGGCGGCGAGGACGGGGGGGAGGCGCATGCGGGACTCCTTCGTTGCGAGCTGGCTGGCGAGCCTGCGCTCCTAGCCGGGCCATTCGAACGCAAAAACCACCAAGACCACCAAGGGTCTGACCTGAGGCGGTGTTCTGCTGCGAGGCCGCTCACCTTGGTGGTCTTGGCGGTCTTGGTGGTCCCAGAAAATTCGGGCGGCCGGACGAGATGATGTCGGATGGCGGCGAGGTGGATCGTCCTAGAGTCGAACGCGGAACAGAGGAGAGCGCGATGCCCGAGATGATCTTCGTGAACCTGCCGGTGCGGGACCTGGCGGCGTCGACCCGCTTCTACGAGGCGATCGGCTGTACCAAGAACGAGCAGTTCAGCGACGAGAAGGCCTCGTCGATGATGTGGTCGGACGAGATCGTGTTCATGCTGCTGCGGCATGAGTTCTTCGACACCTTCCTGACCCGGCCCCGGGCCGACGCGACGGCGGCGACCGGCGTCCTGCTCGCCCTCTTGCGCGCCAGCCGCGAGGAGGTGGACGCCATCGTCGAGGCGGCGGGCCGCACGGGCGGCCGCGCCGACCCGCGCCCGCCGCAGGACATGGGATTCATGTACCAGCGCACGTTCGAGGATCCGGACGGCCACGTGTTCGAGCCGGTGTGGATGAACCCAGACGCCATGGGGTGACCACCGTCATCCCGGACGGCCCGCAGGGCCGATTCGGGACCCAGAGGCTGCGCCTGTGACGCCTGGGTCCCTTCCCTAGCGTAGACCGGCGACTCAGCGGCGGCCAAGGCCTCAGGCGGGCGCCGGCGCCAGGCCGTAGAAGGCGTAGAACAGGTCGATCGGGGCGCGCACGTGCAGGGCGCGCAGGGGGAAGGCGGTCCAGGGCGCAGCGGGGTCGAGGCCGGCGAGGTTCTCCAGGAAGGCGTCGCGCGCGGCGGGCTTGGTCGCCTCGCGGTGGTCGAGGAACTGGCCCCAACTCGAGGTCCCGTTCAGGCGCACCCGCTCGGGTGCGCGGCGGGAGGCGCCGTAGGCCGGCGGGAAGAGCCGGCGGTAGGCCTCGGTGTTGTAGAGCCAAGAGCCGCCGCGGACGAAGGCGGCCTCAGGATGGCGCTCGCGAACATAGGCGAACAGGGCGCGCAGGTCGGCAAGGCGGCGGGGGACTTTCTCGGCGGTCAGCGGGCTGACGTCGTCGTCGTCGCGGTTGGTGAAGTGGATGCGGACCTCGCCGTCGGCGTTGGGCGGGTCGTAGCTGAAGCAGCCGAAACGCGGGCGACCAGACACTTCCTCCGGCGAGCGGACGAACACGGCTTCGGTCCAGTCGAGCTTCGCCTCGAGCGCGGCGGCGGTTCGCAGCCCCGCGGCGTAGGCCGCCCACTCGGGGCGCTCCGGGCGCTCGTCAGGGTCGCCCAGGCCGAATCGGCGGTGGAGGTTGGTCATGGTCAGGGCCAGCCGGTCCAGCGGCTCGCCAGTGCGCCCGGCCAGCGCCTGGGCGAAGCGCAGCTGGAGCTCGAAGTAGGGGCGCAGGCGCCGCGCCTGCGCGATCCTGGCGTGGTCCATGAGGCCCCTCCCCGTCGGCCGATATGGAACACCAAGACCGCCGAGACCGCCAAGGGGACTCTACCTCGCCCGTGAAGCGGCGGAGGTAAGGGTCCGCAACGCAAGCTCAGCCGACCCTTGATTTTCATGACGGCGCGTCTAAGCTCCCTCTTTGACACCGGTGTCAGTCCCGTGGAGACGGAATTGCTACCGGTGTCATCACCGCCAGACGGCGGACGACCGGGAACGCCCGGCGAGGGAGGGAGGAAGATGAGACTCAACGCGGGACCGCGCCTGCGCGCGCTCACCTGGGGCGCCTCGGCGGCGGCTTTGGCCACGGCGCTGGGCGCCGGCGCGGCGTACGCGCAAGCGGCGCCGGCCGATGCGGACGAGGTCGAGGAGGTCGTCGTCACCGGCTTCCGGGCCTCGATCGAGAGCGCCATCGCGGTGAAGCGCGAGGAAACGGCCGTGGTGGACGTCATCAAGGCCGAGGACATCGCCAAGTTCCCCGACAACAACCTGGCCGAGTCGCTGCAGCGGGTGCCGGGCGTGGCCATCACCCGCTCGGCCGGCGAGGGCCGCAACATCACGGTGCGGGGCCTCGGCCCCGGCTCCACCCGGGTGCGGATCAACGGCATGGAGGCGCTGACCACCACCGGCGGCTCGGACGCCGACGGCGGCGCCAACCGCAACCGCCAGTTCGACTTCAACGTCTTCGCGTCCGAGCTCTTCAACTCGCTGTCGGTGCGCAAGACCCCGCAGGCGAGCGTCGAGGAAGGCTCGCTGGGCGCGACAGTGGACCTGACCACCGCCCGGCCCTTCGACTTCCGGGACGATCGCACTTTCGTCATCAACGCCCAGTACGGCTACAACGACCTGTCGGAGAGCTGGGACCCCCGCATCGCGGTGCTGGGCAGCCAGAAGTTCCTCGACGGGACGCTGGGGATCGGCGCCTCCGTCGCCTGGTCCCGGCGGCAGATCCGCGAAGAAGGCTGGGACACCGTGCGCTGGGGCGAAGGCCCCAGCAACGGCGGCTGGTGCAGCCCGGTCGGGTTCGACACCAACGCCACCACGGCCGGCCAGCAGTTCAACCCCGGGGCCAACACCGCCGTCGGCACGACGTCGACCGACTGCTTCACGGGCAACCCGCGCCTGCCCGGCACGCCGGAGAACATCGCCGCCTTTCAGGCCGCCTCCGATCCCGGCAGCTGGCACCCGCGGATCCCGCGCTACCTGCGCTTCGACTACGAGAACGAGCGGCTGGGCATCACCGGCTCGGTGCAGTGGCGGCCGACCGACCGCACCGAGGTGTCGTTCGACTACCTCTACTCGAGCTTCAAGAACGACCGGCGCGAGAACTTCATCGAGGGCATCAGCTTCAGCCGCGGCGCGGCCAGCCCCGAGTTCGGCAAGCCCTACATGATCCCGCGCGTGTTCGAGACCGACGCCAACGGGACGCTGATCTACGGTGTGTTCGACAACGTGGACATCCGGGTGGAGGCCCGCGAGGACGAGCTGGAGACCATCTTCACCCAGTACACCCTCACCGGCCGTCACGAGCTGACCGACAGCATCACCCTGTCGGGCCTGATCGGCACCTCCAAATCGAGCTTCAAGAACCCGATCCAGACGACCATCACCCTCGACCGGGCCAACCAGGACAACTGGGTGTTCGACGCCCGCGGCAACCGGGACATCCCCAGCATCGACTGGGGCTTCGACATCAACGACCCGAACGCCTTCACCTTCACCAACGCCAACGCCAACGGGACCGTCCGCCCGAGCGAGATCCGGCTTCGGCCCCAGTTCGTGCAGAACAGCTTCGACCAGGCGGTGGGCGACATCTCCTGGGAGCTCAACGACACCTTCACCATCCGGGCCGGGGCGGTGTGGAAAAAGTACGTCAACGACGGCCAGGAGTACCGCCGCGCGACCGAGCTGTCGGTCCCTGCCCTGCCGGCCGGCGTGACCATGACCGACATCACCCAGCCGATGACCGGCTTCGGCGAAGGCCTGGATTCCGACGTTCCGGACGGCTGGGTGGTGCCCAACTTCGACGCCATCGCCAGCGCGCTGGGGATCTACAGCGGGGTCGGAACCTTCGCCCTGTTCGGCATCGAGAACACCAACGCCCGCGGGAACTTCCGCACCATCACCGAGGAGTCGCAGGCCGGTTACGTCCAGGTGGACTTCGACACCGACATCCTGCCCTGGCGGATCCGCGGCGACGTGGGCGTGCGTTACGTGACGACCGACATCACCGCCCAGGGCTACACCTTCGCGGGCGGCGCGCCGCTGCAGCTGACGGTGGAAAACTCCTACGACCGGTGGCTGCCGGCGGCGAACGTGGTCGTCGAGGTGACCGACAACTTCCTGGTCCGCGGCGCCGCCGCAAAGGTGATGGTGCGGCCGGGCCTCGGCGCCCTGAACCCCGGCGGGACGGTCAACACCACAGGCAACCTGACGGTCACCACCGGGAACCCCCGGCTGATGCCGCAGGAGGCCAACACCTACGACCTGTCGTTCGAGTGGTATCCGACGGCGCGGACGCTGGTCGGCGTCGGCTTCTTCCGCAAGGAGATCACCACCGACTTCTCGCAGGTGCGGCTGACCGGGCCCTTCAGCTCGTTCAACCTGCCGGCCTCGCTGCTGACCGGCACGGGACGTACCCCGAACGACGAGACCAGCTTCACCACCACGGTGAACGCCCCGGGCGGCGAGCCCTACGAAGGGTTCGAGATCAACATCCAGCAGCCGCTGACCGACTGGGCGGAGCGGTTCGGGTGGCCGGAGTTCGTCGGCAATTTCGGCGTGCTGTTCAACTACACCTACGTGACCGGCAGCCAGATCTCCTGCGGCTCCACGCCGGTGAACGGGGTCTGCGCCATCCCGCTGGAGAGCCGGCGGCTGAACGTCTCCGAGCGGCAATGGAACGCCACCCTGTTCTACGAGGACGAGAAGCTGAGCGCGCGTATCAGCGGCTCCTTCCGCAGCGACTACCTGACCGCGGTCCCGTCGGCCAACCAGGGCAACCTGACCAGCGCCGACCGCACCGAATACCAGGACGCCGACTGGGTGCCGGACACCTTCACCGTGGATGCGTCAGTCGCCTACCAACTGACCGAACAACTGAAGCTGAGCTTCGAGGCCACCAACCTCACGGACGAAGAGGCCCAGCAGTACAACGACACCATGGCCGAGCGGGTCTGGAACACCCGCCACTTCGGCCGGCAGTTCCTCGTCGGGCTCCGCTACAACTTCTGAGGAGCCTCGGACGGGCCCCGCTTCTTCCCCTCCGGGGTCCGTCCTTTTTTCCTTTCTGGGAGGGCGTATGACCACCCGTCGCGACCTGCTTCTCATGACCGCGGCGAGCGCGCTCGCCCCTGCGGCCGCCTCGGCCGCTGAGGATCCCTGGGCGGTGGCGGACGAGATCCTCGCCCGCATCCGCCCGCCGACCTTCCCCGACCGCGACTTCCCGATCGACGGCTACGGCGCCGACAAGGAGGGCGTGGCCGATTCCAGCGCCGCCATCGCCGAGGCCATCGCCGCGTGCCATGCCGCCGGCGGCGGGCGGGTGCTGGTCCCGGCTGGCGACTGGCTGACTGGGCCGGTGCACCTGAAGAGCAACGTCAACCTGCACCTGGCCGAAGGGGCGACGCTGCGGTTCAAGACCGATCCGGCCGCCTACCTGCCCGTGGTGTTCACCCGGTGGGAGGGCATCGAGCTGATGAACTACTCGCCGTTCATCTATGCGATCGACTGCGAGAACATCGGCATCACCGGCCAGGGGACTATCGACGGCCAGGCCAGCCGCGAGCACTGGTGGACGTGGAAGGGCCAGTGGAAGCAGAACCAGCACGGCTGGGTCGAAAGCATGCCCAACCAACGGCCGGCCCGGGCGCGCCTCTTCCAGATGGCCGAGGACAAGGTCCCGGTTGCCCAGCGGGTGTTCGGGGAAGGCTCGTACCTTCGGCCCAACTTCATCCAGCCCTACCGCTGCAAGAACGTGCTGATCGAAGGCGTGAAGCTGCGTCGCTCCCCCATGTGGCAGGTGCATCCGGTGCTGTGCCGCAACATCATCATCCGCGGCCTGGACATCAATTCGCACGGGCCGAACAACGACGGGATCGATCCGGAGTCCTGCCAGGACGTGCTGATCGAGGACTGCTTCTTCTCCACCGGCGACGACTGCATCGCGGTGAACTCCGGCCGCAACGCCGACGGGCGGCGGCTGAACGTCCCGTCGGAGAATATCGTCATCCGCAACTGCCGGATGGCCGACGGGCACGGCGGGCTGACGGTGGGCAGCCAGATCAGCGGCCATGCGCGCAACATCTTCGCCGAGAAGTGCCGGCTGGACTCGCCCGACCTCGACCACGCGATCCGGTTCAAGAACAACGCCCTGCGGGGCGGTGTGGTGGAGAACTGCTTCTTCCGCGACCTGACCGTCGGCCAGGTGCGCAAGGCGGTGGTCACCGTCGACTTCAACTACGAGGAAGGCGCCAAGGGCGCCTTCACCCCGGTGCTGCGCAACGTGGTGGTGGAGCGGGTGCGCAGCGGGAAGAGCACCCGGGTGGCCGACCTGCAGGGCTTCCCGAACGCCCCAATCTTCGACGTGACGCTGAAGGACTGCGTGTTCGACGGCGTGGCCGAGCCGGCGATCGTCAAGAACGTGCGGGGGCTGAAGCTTCAGAACGTGACCGTCAACGGCCGGCCAGTGCGGACGCTGGCCTGATGCGCCTCGTCGCCACCCTGGCCTTGGCTGCGGCGCTGATCGCGCCCCCGGCCCTGGCGCAATCCACCGCCGCCGACTGGACCATGGCCGAGGCGATCCCTTCCCAGATCGAGGCGCCCAGGATCCCCCGGCGCGACTTCCCGGTGGCGGGACCTGCGGACGGGCGCGCCGACGCGCGGCCGGCCATCATGGCCGCCATCGCCCAGGCCTCGCGGGCCGGCGGCGGGCGGGTCGTGCTGGGACCGGGGGTTTGGCTGTCCAAGGGGCCCGTCCACCTGAAGAGCCGGATCGAGCTGCATGTGGGCGCGGGCGCCATGCTGCTCTTTTCGGCGGACACCGGCGACTACCTGCCGGTGGTGAAGACCCGCTGGGAAGGCACCGAGATGATGGGCTATTCGCCGCTCATCTACGCCCGCGACGTGGAGGACGTGGCGATCACCGGGCCGGGCGTGATCGACGGCAATGCGCAGAGCGGCTTCCACGCTTGGGCGAAGGCGGCCGAGACGGACTTCCAGCGGCTGCGGAAGATGGGCTTCACGAGCGTCCCGCTCGCCAAGCGGGTCTTCGGCCGCGGGACCAGGCTTCGGCCGAGCATGATCCAGATCCTGGGCGGCAAACGGGTGAAGCTGGAGGGCTACACGGTCCGCAACTCGCCGTTCTGGGTGAACCACCTGGTCTACGTCGACCAGGCGGTGGTGCGGGGACTCAACGTGGAGAGCATGTTCCCCAACAACGACGGGATCGATGTCGACTCCTCGAGCCGCGTGCTGATCGAGGACAACGTCTTCCGCACCGGCGACGACTCCGTGGTCGTGAAGTCCGGCCGCGACCTGGACGGGCGCGCCATCGGCCGGCCCAGCGAATACGTGCTGGTGCGGAACAACGACATGGGCGGCGAGGACGGCATCGCGCTGGGCAGCGAGATGAGCGGCGGGATCCGCCACGTCTTCTTCACCGACAATGTGCTGCGCAAGGGCGCCTCCGCGATCCGCTTCAAGGCCAACCTGGACCGGGGCGGCGTGGTGGAGCACGTGCGGGTGCGACGGATGAAGGTTGAGGACTTCGCCACCCTGTTCTGGTTCCAGCTCAACTACCCCGGCGAGCTGGGCGGCAACTTCCCCGCTACCTACCGCGACATCGTCTTCGAGGACTTCGAGGTCCAGAACGTCGGCGTGGTGTTCGAGGGCCGCGCGCCGGCCGCGGCGCCGCTGAAGGGCGTGCTCTTGAAGGACGTCGTCATCGCCTCGGCCAAGACGCCGCTGGTGCTGGAGAACGTCGAGGCGCTGCGGTTCGACGGGGTGGTCATCGGCGGACAGCGGTGGGACGGGGAGGTCAGCGCGCGGGCCAAATGACCTCTCCCCGCAATGCGGCGAGAGTGTTGGGTGAGGGGGCTCGGAGCGAAGCGCAGGGCCTACAGCGTGCGTGCTGCGGCGCGGCCGCCCCCCTCACCCTACCCTCCCCCCCCCGCTAGGCGGGGGAGAGGTCTCAAGCGTCCAGCCACGCGATGAGCGCGGCCATGTTCTCCAGGTATTTGGCGATGGCGATGCCGGTCTTCGGGGCGGGATCGGGGAACGGCGAGGTGTCCCATGAATCGCCCACGTGGGTCGTGGCGTAGTCGCCGGGGGTGGGCGTCTTGGGCCCTGGCCCGCGGTAGGGATGGCTGGTGGCGGTCAGCGGCGAGGGCCACCAGCCGTCGGCGTTGAGGTCGGCGAGGATCTTCGCGACGGCCTCGGCCGAGGGGCGGCCCTTCAGCGCGCGGACGGTCGCGAGGTCCGCGGTGGCGATGTCCTGGCCGGAGAAGTACTTCGGCAGCGGGACGGGCTTGTTCGACAGCAGGGGCGAGCCCTTGGAGGCTTCCGCCGGCGGCGTGGCTTTCAGCGTCTCGAGCCGGGCGCGCATGCCGGCCACGTCCACGGTGCGGAAGCCGCTGTAGTGGCCCAGCGTCCGGTCCGGGCTGTGGTCCACATAGTACTCGCCATTGACGACGTTCGAGCCGCGGCGGTGGACGTAGAGCGGCCGGTCGGTCCCGATCTCGATGAAGGTCGGGTGGCTGCGGCCGTTGCGCGGCTCCCGCAGCTTCACCTTCTCCAGCCAGTCCAGCCCCTCCCCCACCCTCGCCAGGTACTTCGGGTCGCCGGTGAGCTCGTAGAAGCTCATCAGCTGGGAGAGGTTGGTCGCCGTGGTGTGGGTGGCGAGCGCCAGGGGCTCGTAGCTGCGGGCGGCGGCCGGCTTGCCGTCAAGGGTGTGCTGCAGGCCCCACCCGGGCTGGGGCGCCGGCTGTTGGGTGGCGAGGATCGAGTCCATCGCCCGGCGTATGGCGGGCAGCGCGCGCGGATCGCCCAGGGTCTGGTGGACCATGGTCAGGAACTTGATGTTCTCGCCGGCGACGTCGTCGTTGAAGGTGATGTAGCGCATGTACTCGGGGCCGTCGTCGGCGTGCGGCCAGCGCTGCGGCCAGCCGCCGCCGGGGTGCTGGCTCTCCAGGACGAAGCCGATCGCCCGGTCGAGCGGGGCCCTGTACCTGGGGTCGCGCTTCTCCAGGCAGAG
>NZ_DATAGM010000150.1:0-2255 GCF_036263695.1 Phenylobacterium sp. | reverse complement strand
ACCAAGTGCGGGAAGAAGGTGACGAACAGGGCGAAGTTCAGGAACGAGCGGCTGGGAGCGATCTTCCGGCGGTAGACGTCCAGCGTGTAGGACAACGTCTGGAAGGTGTAGAAGCTGATCCCCAGCGGCAGGACGATGTTCCACTCGGGCGGCCGGTAGACGACGCCGGCCGTGGCCGCCAACTCGACGAAGTTCTCCAGCAGGAAGCCGCCGTACTTGAAGAAGCCGAGCAGGCCGAGGTTCGCGGCCAGCGAGACGATCAGGTAGAGCCGCCGCCGGCCCGGCCGGTCCTCGCGAGCCATGAAGTTCGCGGCCCAGTAGTCGACCACGGTCGACAGCCACAGCAGCGCGACGAACGGCGGGTTCCAGCTGGCGTAGAACAGGTAGCTGGCGATCAGCAGGATCACCCGCTTCGTCGTCCAGCCGAGCGGCAGGCTCCACAGCCCCAGGAACACCGCGAAGAAGGCGATGAAGGTGATCGAGTTGAAGACCACGCGCCGCCCCCCGCCGGATGTCGGCTGGGCGACGCTAGGCGCATCGCCCGGCCGCCTCAACCCGCTCGGTTAACCAAAGTTCGGCGAGCGGCGATTTTCTATCCGGCGGGCGCCACCCTCCAGACCGTCTTCCCCGCATCGTCGGCGACCAGCAGGGCGCCGCGGGCGTCGACCTTGACGTCCACGGGCCGGCCGTAGGCCTCGCCGCGCTCGGATAGGAATCCGGTGAGGAAGGCGGCGGGCGGGCCGGTGGGGCGGCCGTTCACGAACGGGATGAACACCACCCGGTAGCCGTTCGGCGGCTTGCGGTTCCAGGAGCCGTGCTGCCCGACGAAGGCGCCGCCGTGGTAGCCGGCCGGGAAGGCGGTCCCGCGGTAGAAGGTCAGGCCCAGCGAGGCGGTGTGCGGCCCGAGCGCATAGTCCGGCTTGATGGCCCTGGCGACCAGGTCCGGCCGCTGGGGCTTCACCCGCTCGTCGACCGTCTGGCCGTAGTAGCTGTAGGGCCAGCCGTAGAAGCCGCCGTCTCGGACCGAGGTCATGTAGTCCGGGACGAGGTCGTTGCCGAGCTCGTCGCGCTCGTTGACCGCTGTCCACAAGGCGCCCGTCACCGGCTCGAAGTCCATGCCGTTGGGGTTGCGCAGGCCGGAGGCGAACAGGCGCATAGCTGTCCCGTCGAGGTTCAGCTGGTGGATTGCGGCCCGGCCTTCCTCGGCCTCCATGCCGTTCTCGCCGATGTTCGAGTTGGAGCCGACGGTGACGTAGAGCTTCGAACCGTCGGGCGCGGCGACGACGTTCTTCACCCAGTGGTGGTTGATCCCTGAGGGCAGGTCGACGACCTTCACCGGCGGCCCGGCTGCGCGGGTCTGACCGGTGGCGTAGGGCATCCGGACCAGCGCGTTGTCGTTGGCCACGTAGAGAGTCTCGCCCACCAGCGCCATGCCGGTCGGGCGCTTCAGGCCCTGGGCGAACACCTCGCGCACCTCGGCCACGCCATCGCCGTCGGCGTCGCGCAGCAGGATGATGTTGTCGGGGCTGGGCTTGAGGGCGCCCGCCCGCCTCTGGATGCGCTGGGCGACCCAGTCGCGCAGGCCCTTGGGCTTCTTCGGCTCGGAGGAGGACTGGGCCACCAGCACGTCGCCATTGGGCAGCACGTGCAGCCAGCGGGGGTGGTCGAGGCCGCCGGCGTAGCGCGTCACCACAAATCCGGGCGGCGCCTCGGGCACTCGGTCCTCCGGCCATCCGACCGCCTTCACCGCTCCCACGGTGGGCAGAAGCGCCGTCCGGGGCGCCGGCAGCTGCGGGTTCGGGCCGAACCCGACGAACGGATCGTTCGACCCCGGCGAGGCGCAGGCGGCGAGCGTAATCAGGACGGCGAGAGGGGCGAAGGCGCTTCTGCGCATGGAACCTCCCAGGCCCGGACGGGGCTATTTAGCACGGCGGGCGCCGAAGACGGCCCCGCTTGGACGGGAGAACGCGCGTGGGCCTGATTTGGCGCATCCTGCACAGGCTGGAATTCCAGACCCTGATGCTGCTGATCGCCGCCCTGGGCGCCCTATGGGTTTTCCTCGGGCTGGCCGAGGAGGTGAGCGAGGGCGAGACGGGGCAGGTCGACCGGACCCTGATACTGATGCTGCGGACGCCGGGCGATCCGGCCAACCCCATCGGGCCAAGATGGTTCGAGGAGATGATGCGTGACGTCACCGCGCTGGGCGGCTTCACCTTCCTGACGCTGTTCGTGGTGATTGCCGTGGCGGCGCTGGC